>NZ_JBSSFD010000103.1:0-1051 GCF_054062295.1 Lysinibacillus sp. TE18511 | reverse complement strand
AAAGCTTAAACGGCTTGAGCCCCTTAGAATACAGGGCTCAAGCCGCATAGAGTATTTTTATTATTTCCGCTGTCTACTTGACAGGGAGCAGTTCAATTTAACAACATTCGTGGCTTTTTGATGTATTTCCAAACTTCCATTTGGGAACGTTTATTAGGTTTATTTTGTATGTGCTTGTTACACTAAAGCTCCACGTTAATTAAAGAAGGGCGAAGTTATTAAAATTAGTTTTTTTCTGAGGTCATCCTTATAAGAAAAAAAGAAATCGCTAAAGAAATGAATCCCATAATAAAGACTTTTATCCAAGATATTTCTATATTGAAGGGCGACATTTCCTCCATATTAAAAGTGTATAAGGACCACCATTCATCTCCTGAGGAAAAAAAAATAGAAACAAACAACAAAATCCCAAATATCATAACAGCATTTACAAGACAAAGGATTATATCTCTCAAATTTATTCCCCCCAATTCTGACAGTTTACTTTGAATTCATTTTATCATTGCTCTTCAACTAAATTGCGCGTTAGTTGAAGTATAACCTTCTCAAAGCGTCCTTAGGGAACATAACAATCATTAGCAGCCAAAATAACCCCCTCATTCAATTGAATGGGGGGGTATTCCCTAACTTTCATTTGGGAACGTTATTAACGTTTACTAGTGTAAAAAAATTATTAATCTTGAGATAGGTGTAACCAATCGAGTTAACCAAAAGGACTTTTTAACATATGTCTTCGTTGAAGAAGTATCAGTTTAATGAAATGATTTAACTACTTTTTAACATTTATTACTTTGTATCCAACAAATATGATTAAAAACCAAACTGGTGCGACATATAGGGCAACACGCATTTCTGGAATAAACGCCATTAACACAATAACCATTAATAAGAATGCAATGGCAATATACGTAGAAAGTGGATAAAGCGGAATTTTGAATTTCAGTTCGGCTACTTCCTCTTTCGTTTTTGACTTTCTAAATTTCAATTGTGCTAATAAAATAATCATCCAGCTTGTAATGACTGCAACAGTCGCAACAGCAGAAATATAGAT
>NZ_JBSSFD010000102.1:0-1162 GCF_054062295.1 Lysinibacillus sp. TE18511 | reverse complement strand
CACCCGTTCCCATACCGAACACGGAAGTTAAGCTCTTTAGCGCCGATGGTAGTTGGGGGCTTCCCCCTGTGAGAGTAGGACGTCGCTAGGCACCTGAAAAAGTCGAGGATTTATTCCTCGGCTTTTTTATTTGCAATGTTTAGTGATTTGAGCTAAATAACTTAGTTGTGATTCCTGCCAACGATCTAGATGAAGGTTGAGAAATATAGACGATGGAGCAAAAGATTGAGCGCCAACTGACGAAGATGCAGGACCTTAAGATTTGTTGGTTTGGAATAAAGTTTGATACGTAATTCTAAAAATCATTTTTTATAGTAAATGAAAAGAAAGTACATTGAACAAAGATTGATCAAAATACTTTCTTTTCAGGTTTAAACAGTTTTTATAAATAAGTTTGGGTATTTTTTTGTAGCTCTTGTTCAACAAACGAACCCAGTTAGTTAAAGTATGATTCTTCACAAATTCTTTGGTATTCGCAGTAAGTAGTTGATAACCCTACTTATTAATTTCCTCATATTGTGCAGTAAAATTCTGATTACATAAACCAACATAACATCTAAAACACAATATTTGCGAAGCTATTAAATAATTCAAATCTATTAAAATAACCAGAATTACTTTTCTTTTTTATTTCGCAACACTACACCAATAATTATGTAGATGAAACTTAATAAAAGAAGAAATAAGCCACCTAGAATGATTAATCCTATCAATTTCAAAACTATGCTCCTCCTTCCTATACGTAAAGCTGAACATTATCTTTCAGATATTCATTCAATATAGTGATGAAATTTAAAATCCCACTTTTGTATATCTATTTAAAATAACCTTCTACTCCGTATTATTCAACTAAACTGCTCTGTTAGTTCAATAAAGAAAAAAAGAGTTGCATATGCAACCCAATGTTCTTCAAGTAAAGCACCCCGTTATTCAACAAGGTTTTAGTATTTTTTCAAGTACAATAGGACCCGTTTTCTTTGTCTTTGTATTGACTGTCCGAACTTTGATACGAGTAGGTCGCATTATAGGAGAAACTTCATCCAATTTCCCAGCCCAAGTAGTTTCTCTATAAATGTCAACACCATTATGTACATTTTTGCTCGTTTAAGGATGTACAAAACTACTCGTTTTCCGAGGTTAAATGATGCTTTAATCGGTATGA
>NZ_JBSSFD010000101.1:0-1310 GCF_054062295.1 Lysinibacillus sp. TE18511 | reverse complement strand
GGGTATTTGCGGAGGGTGTAGTTCAGGTGGGCATAAGAAGACAAGCTATTCACGGAAAGGAACGAAATGGTGATGTTGAATCAAATTCTAGCACGTCCGAATATGATACAAGCATTAAAGCGAGTGGAAGCGAATAAAGGAAGCCATGGAGTAGACATGATGCCCGTACAAACCTTACGTCAGCACATCCTCGAAAACTGGGAATCCATTAAAGCGCAAATTCTAGCGGGAACCTATGAACCGCAACCAGTACGTCGTGTCGAAATCCCGAAACCAGACGGCGGTGTGCGCCTATTGGGAATCCCAACCGTGACAGACCGTTTGATTCAACAAGCCATATCGCAGATACTGTCAAAGGAATATGACAAAACATTTTCGGACCACAGTTATGGATTCCGTCCAAATCGGAGTGCCCATAACGCAGTTCGAAAAGCGAAGGGTTATATGAAGGAAGGATATCGTTGGGTTGTGGATATGGATTTAGAGAAATTCTTTGATAGGGTCAACCATGACCGACTAATGGCAACATTAGCGAAAAGAATTCACGATAAATCATTATTAAAACTTATCCGTAAATATCTCCAAGCTGGTGTCATGATAAATGGAGTTGTCTCGAGTACAGACGAAGGAACACCGCAAGGTGGACCATTAAGTCCTCTTCTTTCAAATATCGTGTTAGATGAGCTTGATAAAGAATTAGAGAAACGTGGTCATAAATTCGTACGATACGCAGACGACTGCAATATCTATGTAAAAAGTAAACGTGCGGGAGAGCGTACAATAGCAAGCGTACAGCGATTCATCGAAGGAACACTACGTCTGAAAGTGAATGAGTCCAAATCGGCGGTAGACCGACCATGGAATCGAAAATTCTTGGGTTTTAGTTTTTCACACCATAAAGAACCAAAAGTTCGGGTGGCGAAAACAAGCATTCAACGAATGAAGAAGAAAATACGAGAAATAACCTCTAGAAAGAAGCCATTTTCAATAGAATACCGTATCGAGAAATTAAACCAATATCTAATTGGATGGTGCGGATATTTTGCGCTCGCAGATACACCTTCAATATTCAACAGATTAGACAGTTGGATTAAAAGAAGGTTGCGAATGTGTCTTTGGAAGAATTGGAAGAAACCCCGAACCAGAGTCAGAAATCTCATTCGCTTTAAAGTTTCATACGGAAAAGCATACGAATGGGGAAATACCCGAAAAGGATACTGGCGCATCTCAAAAAGCCCCATATTACACAGAACCCTCGGCAATTCCTATTGGGAAAGCCAAGGGCTGAAAAGTCTGCAAGTTCGTTACGA
>NZ_JBSSFD010000100.1:0-1392 GCF_054062295.1 Lysinibacillus sp. TE18511 | reverse complement strand
AAATTGCGTTCGGTATTGCACCGGGCTCAATTTTAATTTTGCCTTAATTCGTTTCGTGTTGTAATAATGTATATATTTTTCTAGCTTTTCTTTAAAGTGCTCGATACTTTCAAATTCTTTTAAGTAAAGGAATTCTGATTTTAGTATCCCAAAGAAATTCTCCATTACTGAATTATCGTAACAGTTGCCTTTACGCGACATACTTTGCACAATGCCTCTTGATTGGAGCGCATGGCGATATTGCTTCATTTGATAATGCCAGCCCTGATCGGAATGCATCAGTAGCTGATGGTCCGCAGGTAAGCGGTCTAAAGCCTTTTCTAACATGTCTGAAACAAGTAAAAATGTCGGTCTAGAGCCAATCGTGTACGTGATAATCTCGCCGTTAAATAAATCTAAAACAGGCGATAAATAAAGCTTCTCGCCAAATAATTTAAACTCTGTAATATCCGTTGCCCATTTTTCATTTGGTGCTTCTGCTGTAAAATTGCGGTCTAAAATATTTGGAGCGATTTCACCAACCGTCCCTTTATACGATTTATATTTTTTCATGCGTACTAAACACCTTAATCCAAGCTCTTTCATGATGCGTTGAACCTTCTTGTGATTTACCTTTTGCCCACGATTCGCCAGCTCATCACGAATACGACGGTAGCCGTAACGACCCTCGTGTTCGTCGTAAATCCCTTGAATGTCGGCCTTTAAATCAGCGTCTCGATCTGGTCGATTCATCTTCTTCACTAGATTATAGTACGTGCTGCGTTTGATTTCTGCGAATGCCACAAGCGCCTTCACCGAGTATTTATGCCTTAATTCATAGATGACCTTTACTTTGTCTTCTTTGGTGATTTTTCCTTGGCTTGAACTAAGGCATTCAACTTTTTTAAATACTCGTTTTCCATGCGTAGACGGCTGATCTCTGCTTGAAGTGCTTCAGGTGAACCTTCTACTGGTGCTTGTTTTGATTGTTTGTTCGTTTCTTTTTTCATGGATAGACGCCCCTTTTTCTTTGGCTGAAGGGCATCTTCTCCTAAAGTTTCGAATTGTTTTTTCCAATTCTGTATCGATGACGCACCTGCAATATTAAAGAGCGCAGCTGTTTCATTAAAGGACGTACCATGTTCAGCCATATAGTTAAGTACGTCTAGTTTAAATGCTTTTGTATAGTTTGTATATCGTCTGACAAAAACCTCTACACCATTGTGCTGATATTGTTTCACTAAACCTAATAAATAACGATGTGAAATACCGAAATCCGTAGCGACTGTTCTTGAACTTTCCTTGCCATTTACATATCGTTGAACCGCTGCTAATTTATCTTCAGGACTCATTTTAGCCATAGAAAAACCGCACCTCCTTGTTAGATGTGTCTAACAAATGGGGTGCAGTTCA
>NZ_JBSSFD010000098.1:0-1688 GCF_054062295.1 Lysinibacillus sp. TE18511 | reverse complement strand
TGATATGCTCCCCATTAGGTAGACAGATTAAAAAATAAAATCTGTTTAACAAAATGGGGAGTTTTTTTCATGCCTAAAAAATCATTTTCACCAGATGTTAAAATTTTAGCACTTCAATATTTAGAGGAAGGTCGTCATACACTTCAAGAAATATGTACGATGTTTTCTGTTAATATGACAACCCTACAAGTATGGCGTGCTCTTTATAAATACGGTGGAGTAGAAGCTTTAGTACGTCATAAGAAAAATAAGGTGTACTCAGAAGAATTGAAGCAGCGTGCTGTGGAAGATTATTTATCAGAGAAATATTCTATGTTCGATATCCTGGCCAAATACGGGATTAGTAGTTTATCAGTATTCAAAAAGTGGTTAAAAATCTATACTAGTCATAGTGAATTAAAAGATTCGGGTAAAGGATTGAGCCAAACTATGACTAAAGGAAGAAAAACAACCGTAGAAGAACGCATTGAAATCGCCAAAGCTTGCCTAGCGAACAAAAAGAATTATCAAGAAACAGCGACACAATTTGAGGTATCTTACCAACAAGTGTATCAATGGGTGCGTAAATTTGAAGAAAATAGAGAACAAGGTTTAGCGGATCGCCGTGGTCGCACAAAACTAGTAGAAGAACGGACACCAGAGGACGAACTGCGCTTAATAATTCAACAGATGGAGCGTGAAAATGAACGATTACGTGCAGAGAATTTACTATTAAAAAAGTTAGAGGAAATCGAAAGGAGGCATCGTTAAGTAAGATTCGAATTCAGAGCCGCTATATCGCGATTCAAGAGTTAGCGGAGAATGAAAACTTATCGATTGTTTTACTCTGTGAAATCGCTGAGGTATCACGTGCAGCTTATTACAAATGGTTGAAACGTGAGCCATCTGTAAGAGAAAGAGAAAACAAACAGCTAGTTGAATCGATTCAACATCTTTATTCGCAAGTAGATGGCATTTATGGCTACCGCCGCATCACAATGACAATTAACCGCCAACGAAAAAAAGAAGGCTTAGCCAAATTTAATGAGAAGCGTATTTACCGTCTGATGCAGCTTTGCGGCCTAGAATCGATTATTCGACGTAAGCCAAAACGATACCGTAAATCAAAGCCTGATTATGTGGCAGAAAATATTTTAGCACGTGAATTTACTGCGGAAAAACCGAATCAGAAATGGTGTACAGATGTAACAGAATTCAAATACGGCAAAGGGAAAAAGGCATATTTAAGCGCGATTATTGATTTACACGACAATTCAATTGTCAGTTATGTATTGGGACATTCGAATAACAATAAATTAGTTTATGACACTATGATTCCTGCAATACAAGGGCTAAAAGTTGGTGAGCAACCGCTTATTCATAGTGATCGAGGTTATCAATATACATCGAAATTTTTTAAACGCATGACAGAGGATGCAAATATGGTTCACAGTATGTCGAGGGTCGGTCGTTGTATCGATAACGGACCGATTGAGGCTTTTTGGGGTACCCTGAAAGTCGAAAAGTATTATTTAAACAAATATGATACATACGAGGCGTTAGAAGCAGCAATTGATACATATATTTCGTTCTATCATAACGAACGTTACCAAGAAAGCTTAAACGGCTTGAGCCCCTTAGAATACAGGGCTCAAGCCGCATAGAGTATTTTTATTATTTCCGCTGTCTACTTGACAGGGAGCAGTTCA
>NZ_JBSSFD010000097.1:0-1722 GCF_054062295.1 Lysinibacillus sp. TE18511 | reverse complement strand
CGACGGATAAAAATCTCAAGGAGACGGGTAGAAATAGGGGAGACGGAAAGCAAGACCTTATCGACGGAAAGAAGTCTCAGAGCGACGGAAAGAACCCTGGCACCGACGGATAAAAATCTCAAGGAGACGGATAGAAATAGAGGCGACGGAAAGCAAGACCTTATCGACGGATAGAAGTCTCAGAGCGACGGAAAGAACGCCGGCACCGACGGATAGCGAGCAAAAAATTACTAGCGAGAGCCGAATTGAGGGAATTTTTCCGTTCTTTCTATCTAAAAAAGTTGTTGAAAAAATTAATTTGTACTATATGTATTTCAAGTTTTTTGGAACCTCTTTTTATAAGGTTCTTTTTTTATAAAATAGGTATAGGAGGTGAAAAAACAATGATTTTATTAGACCGTCATGAATCGGAGCAGCACAAAATTTTAGAAGCCTTGGTACGAAGATTACCTAGAACGCATATTGAATACATGAATTATTTTGAGAAGTTGAGGCGCATACACGCGGGCTTTGCTGGGGAGCAGAGAATAGATGCCGAATGGCTTGAAATTAATTTACCTCATCGGCATTATTTTCTTCATGATTTACAAATACTTAATCACTTTGGTACTACTCATCAAATAGACACTGTTTTACTATGTCCTCAATTTATATTGATACTCGAGATTAAAAATGTAACAGGCTTTCTGGATTTCGATGAATCTTTTTATCAATTTACGCGAACTACAGCAGAAGGTGATGTAGAAGGAATGACGAATCCACTTCATCAAAGTAGAAGACATATGGAGTGGATGATGGGTATGTTACAACAGTCGCGGCTTGAGATTCCCGTTCATTATGCTGTCGTTTTGGCAACGAAAAATGCTATTTTATCGAAGAGTTTAAGAGGACAACCAATTTTTCATGTTTCAGGTTTACGTTATCACGTGCGAGAATTGCATCAACAGTATAAAGAGACAGTGGTGGATGAGGAAAAGCTTTTTCAATTTGCTTCTAAATTATTGTCCATGCATAGGCCAATCAAAAGAGAAATAGCCGTGCCTGTCAGGGATTTAATAAAGGGTGTACTTTGTGAAAGGTGTTTAAATGGACAGCCAATGAACTATCGTTACCCAAAATGGTATTGTCAACGCTGCGGAGCAGTTGATCAAGAGGCAGTTTATAGAACGCTTGAAGATTATCGATTACTAGTAGGCGAAACGTTAACAAATAAAAGTTTTTGTGAATTTTTTGCAATAGATTCGCCGAATACAGCTTATAAATTACTACAAAAGTTACCATTGAAAGCTAAGGGAACAAAAAGGAATAGGAAGTATTGGATTAAAAATTAAAGAGCAAGGATTCAAGCGGTCTGAATTTTTGCTAGAAAAGTTGTAGCTGGATAGAAGTCTTGAACCGACGGATAGACCAGCGACACCGCTGGATAGAAGTCTCAAGGTGACGGATAGAAGTAGCAGCGACGGAAACAATGAAGTCCTCGACGGATAAAAGTCTCGAACCGACGGAAAGACTAGCGACAACGCCGGATAGAAGTCTCAAGGTGACGGATAGAAGTAGCAGCGACGGAAACAATGGAGTCTTCGACGGATAGAAGTCTTGAACCGACGGATAGACCAGCGACACCGCTGGATAGAAGTAGCAGCGACGGAAACAATGAAGTCCTCGACGGATAAAAGTCTCGAACCGACGGAAAGACTAGCGACAACGCCGGATAGAAGTCTC
>NZ_JBSSFD010000096.1:0-1908 GCF_054062295.1 Lysinibacillus sp. TE18511 | reverse complement strand
CTTGCGTGATGTAAAATACGATCTAATATCGCATTCGCTAACTTCGGTTCAGGGAAAATTTCATCCCACGATTTGAAGTTCACATTCGTTGTGAAAATCGTGCTACGTTTTTCATAACGGGCATCAATAAGCTGGAAAAACAGCTTCGCATCCTCAGGATCGATTGGTAAATAACCAATCTCATCAATGATGAGTAATTTATATTTCGTATAATGTTTTAAACGGCTCTCTAAGCGGTTTTCTAAGCGAGCCTTCTTCAGATTCTGAATTAAATCATGGCACTTAATAAAATAGGTACTTGTTCGCTTTTTAGCTGCCGTAATGCCGATTGCTGTGGCTAGATGGGTCTTGCCGACACCACTTGGACCTAGGAATACAATATTCTCGTTTTCATCGATAAAACGAAGACTTTGAAAATCGAGTATTTGTTGTTGATTAATAGTTGGTTGAAAATCAAAGTTAAAATCCTTTATCTCCTTTAAATGTGGAAATGCAGCGACTTTTACCATCGCATGAATCATATTTTGCTCACGCACATCGATTTCATAATTTGTCAATTTAATAAGTGTATCGATAAAAGAAAGCTCATTTTTAATACTAAAGTCGATGACTTCATTTAAATGGATGCCCATTTGCTTTAATTTTAAATACTCTAAGTTTTGCTGTAGTTGCTGATAATTTGTACTCATTATTGAATTCATTTATACACTTCTCCAATCGCTGCTAAATTCCGTTTCGCTAAATCATTAATATCAGGGTATTCGGGCATGGCCTTTGTCATCAGTTCACGATAATGTGCCTCTTGATAATTCAATTTTGCTTCACTTATTTTGTGTTGCGCGATTAGTTCCATGTTATAATAAATCCATAATTGATTATCGTACACTTGTAACCCTACTTTTTTGCCTTGATACTCCGGTGGTACGGAGTATTGATTGGACTTGTAGGAAATCATGCTTGATGCATTGACTTTTACAAGCGTATGGTTGATTCGATAGGAATCTCTTACTCGTTCAGTTGGTAGCTGGAGTAAGTGATTCTTTTCTTTTTGCCATTCTAAAATCGGAATTTTATTCGTCCCTTGATGAATTTCATGATTAATACGATTACATAGTTTTTCAATATAGGCGTGTAATTCAGCTATATTAAACTTCCCTTGATAGGCATGGATTTCATCTAGTAATTTCATCGTTGTTTCCACTTTTCCTTTTGTTTGAGGACGACCTGCTATACAAGGCTTCACCTTAAATCCAAAGTCTTTTGCAAATTGCGCGAACTTCGTATTCACTTTTCCACCAAAATGTTCTGTTCGTGCTTCATCCATCACTGTTTTCATATTGTCAGTAATGAGTTCTTCTGGGACACCACCCATTTTTTCAAACGTATCGGTTAAGAAAGAACATAAAACTGCCTGCGATTTGGAAATACTCATATAAAAGAATCGCATACGAGAGTGGCTTAGCACTAACACGGCTACATTAATCTCCACCTGTTCACCATCGCTTGTTTCATAAAGAATGCTTTCTTTCCAATCCAACTGTGCTTGTTTGCCCATACGCGTTTCATAACGGATACCGCTATGTACAGAAGATACGCGTTCATTTTTCTCAAAATAAGCCTTAAATTCAGGCGTATTGGCAATATAGGTACGGAATGTAGATTGTCCACAAACTAAACCGTGATTGTCTTTTAAATACTGCCAAAGATTACGTCGATAATAAAATACTTGCTTAGAATCTTCTGATAAGAGACTAGCAATAATCGGATAAAACTCATCAATTTTAGATGGCTTATTACGCTTTGTTTTTGGTATAAAGCCATTTAGATATTTATCGATTGTTCGTCGATCTACGCCCATATCCCTTGCTAATTTACTTTTATTAATCTTCATGTTTAAATGCTCCATTA
>NZ_JBSSFD010000095.1:0-1923 GCF_054062295.1 Lysinibacillus sp. TE18511 | reverse complement strand
CTCGTCTGCTTAATACATAGAAAGAATAAATTGGATTAGTTGGAACGCCGTATGCGATGAAAGTCGCACGTACGGTGTGAACAGGGGGAAAAGCTGGCGATAATTTCAAAGGCTTACCTATCTGTATGAATAACAACAATCTTTAAGAAAAGGGGTGAAATGGAGTGAGTAAAGATAAAAAACGATTTAAAAAATCCTACTATTTAGCAAAACATAGACAAAAAAACGAAGAACATTCTAAAGAAGTAAACGAAATGACAATAGAGGAATGGCGAAGAAAACTTGAAGAAAAAGCGAAAAAAGGGGCGAAGAAAAATAAAAAGCGATATAAGAAAATAAGTAGCAAAGTAATATACGGCACGACTGCTGAAGAACGATTTAAAGAAATTCACGGAGTAACAATTGAGGAATGGAATGCAAAAAAAGAAGAAGAGTTTATAACTAAAACAGGAATGAGTTACGACGAATGGTATATAAAACAGGTTAACTCTTTAACACCAATTGATTATCTTAAAAATTGCAATGGTGCTGTTTCTCAGGATGATGTAGAACTGGTGAAAGATTCACAAAAGTTGGGATTAAATGATGGTGTAATAAATGTATTACTGGATTATGTGAACATTGTTAGTAAAATTGGCTTTATTCACTCGTTGGTAAGAGAAATGGGTGAAAGTTGGCTTAAGAAAAATGTCTTAACTATTGAAAGTGCAATAGCTTTTGTTAGGGAAGAATGGAAGAACTAGAGTCCCAAAAATAGATTCACCAACATCAAATTCCTTATTAAACTCCCATGAAAGAACGTAATAATCTTTCATTTTCTGTGGTGTAGCGATGAGTTTTCGCGACATGGATGGCTAACGGGAGGCGTTAGCCAAAGAAGGAACTGACATAGGTCGGTTCTTTTTTTATGTGCGCCCGGCATGCGTATGAACTATAGGGTGCAAGTCCCGAACCCCGAAGACAGAAGTAGAGGTTAGCCAAGAGCAAGGGTGTCCGTGGCGACGCGGAATCTGAAGGAAGCTGGAGGCAAAACACCGGTCCGAGGAACACGAATCTCATATAAGGCTAGGTATGATTGGATGAGTGTGCATAACAACACAAAGTCCTTTCTGTCGAAGGTCATATCGAGTAAATGAGGCGGATAGATGGTTGTGAAAGTGCATAAGCTTACCCAGGGAGGTCTGATGGAAACGCAAAGTACACTTTGTAACCTACTTAGCGATAGGTAGCTGAACCATCAGAAGTCAGCAGAGGTCATAGTACCGTTCACATGGGAAGGACCGAACCATGAAGAAGTGTGGAATAAACTCGAATTTCACTTGTTCGATGAAGCAGACAATCCAAAGATGGATTTACTTAGTGGAAGAAATGGTGAATCCCATAGGAGACACTAAGAGGGCTGAGAATACAAGTGGCAAGGAGAGACAGAAAAGCATAACGGACAGGGAGATACAAAATCGCTGTCCGTCAGACTTCATGGAACCGCCGTATACGGATCCGTACGTACGGTGGTTAGAGAGGCCGGGGGTTAGTCACCCCCTCCTACTCGATTGGTTGAACTTTCCTTATCGTGGTACCGTCAGAAAAATGCGGATTTACAACGTTACGAAATATGCACGATTTTATGCAAAGTGAGGAACAAACCAAACAAGTAAAAATACTGCTACATCAACGTTTATGCCACCTGTATAAAAAGACGTATACACAATGTTCATAAGAAAATCCACGAAACGTTGATGTAACAACACTCGCGGATTTTTAATGTGCGCCCAAACTTGAAGTGACCCCTAAAAGTTAGACACGGTTATTTCATTTAGGCAGCTTGGTAAAATTGCGTTCGGTATTGCACCGGGCTCAATTTTAATTTTGCCTTAATTCGTTTCGTGTTGTAATAATGTATATATTTTTCTAGCTTTTCTTTAA
>NZ_JBSSFD010000094.1:0-2165 GCF_054062295.1 Lysinibacillus sp. TE18511 | reverse complement strand
AAACAACTAGTGCTGAAATTTCCTTCTTTAATGGCGTAGATGAGCGCATCATCCAAACGATCCTGAAGGAGTTGAATAATCAATGAAGCAAGATTTTACGAGCGTGCAGAACATCTACATTATTTGCGGTAAGACCGATATGCGTAAAGGTATCGACGGTCTCGCAGCACTCATTCAGGATTCTTTTAAACTCGATCCATATAGTGATTCCATCTTCTTATTTTCTGGAACGAGTAAAGACCGTTATAAATGTTTGTATTTTGATGGAGATGGCTTCGCCATACTTTATAAACGATTAGATAATGGCAAACTGCAATGGCCAAAAGATGAAAAGGAAGTACGTAACCTTTCACAAAAGGAACTTCGCTGGCTTTTAGAAGGTTTATCGCTTCAGCAGCCAAAAGCGATTACGAAATCTGCAAAAGGTGTCTTTTAAACTCACCTATTAAAATGGTATAATCATCCATAACTTATACTGAACGGAAATGTGGTGAATACAGTGGGTAACGTATCTTCTGACCAAAATGAACGATTCATTCAATTACTTGAGCAACAATTGGCTCATTCAAATCAGCAAAACAATGAACTGACAAAGAAGTTGGATCAATCATTGAAACAAATCGAAGTGTTAACAGAACAAGTTCGCCAATTAACAAAAGCTTTATACGGCTCTAAAACAGAAAAATCAAAGTATCAAGCACCGGACGGGCAAGGCTCTTTATTTGATGATGATCCGTCTTTTAATGAATCTGAGCACACAGAAGAACAAAGCACAGCGACGATTACTTACACTGTTAACCGTAAACTACATAAGAAAAAACGGAATGATTCTTTTCGTGATGGGATTGAGATAGAAGAAATTCACCATCATCCCGCCAATACGCAATGCGATTGTTGCCTTGGTCAAATGACCGAAGCCGGTACAACTATTGCGCGTGAAGAAGCAAAATTCATTCCGGCAAAAATGATGCGCATCCAGCATATTGAACATGCCTACGAGTGCAAGCACTGTAAAAAGGATGCCACACAAAAAGCACAAATGAAACGTGGGAAAGCCCCACAAGCTGCCATTCAGCGAAGCATTGCGGGACCTACCGTTCTAGCAAAACTCATCTATGATAAGTTCATCCAATACTTGCCTCTTTACCGTCAGGTAAAGGAGTGGGAACGATATGGCCTGCTTACGAATGATAAGAACTTATCAAACTGGGTAATCCGTGCAGCTGAAGATTGGCTTCTACCGATTTATGAACAGATGAAGCAGACATTAACAGCAAAATCTGTTCTACATGTGGATGAAACCTATGCGCAAATAATCAATCGTTCAGACGGAAAATCCGGTCAATCGAACGCCTATAATTGGGTGTTCCGAAGTGTGCCAAGTCAAGGACCGATCATCGTTCTTTTTCAAAGTGCATTATCGAGAAGTCGTTCTGTACTAGTAGAATTTACAGAAGGCTTTAAAGGAACCGTGATTTGTGATGGTTATTCGGCATATGGTAATCTACCTGATGTCACGTTCGCCAATTGTTGGGCGCATGTGCGGCGTTATTGGCTGAAAGCCAATAGCAAAAACGGGCAAATTGGCGTGGATTACTGTGATCAACTGTATCACCTAGAACGTCAATTCAAGCATCTTTCACCAGGTAAACGCCGAAAAGCAAGGCAAAAACATTCAAAGCCGATTGTAGAGAAGTTTCTAAAATGGGTTGACGAATCGCCTTTCTTCGGGAAAAATGCGCTCGCAAAAGCAGCCGAATACACATTAAATCGTGTACACGGATTAAAGGCTTTTCTATACGATGGTCGAATTGAAATCGATAATAATCCAGCTGAAAATGCGATTCGTCCAAATGTGATCGGTCGTAAGAACTGGCTTTTCTCTGTTAGTGAAGCAGGCGCTAAAGCAAATGCGATCTGTTTAAGTTTGGCTGAAACGGCAAAAGCAAACGGCATCGATTTCTATCAATACCTAGTGACGTTAATGACAGAATTGCCAAATTCACCGATTCACCAACAACCAGAGATTTTAAATAATTACATGCCTTGGTCGAAAAAAATCCAAGTCACATGTGCAAAATAGCCATCTATCCGAAAAAAATAGGATAGATGGCCATTCGTCGTGCGTACCGAGAAGGTGCGCTTTTTTTATATTTCGGGCTTAC
>NZ_JBSSFD010000093.1:0-2188 GCF_054062295.1 Lysinibacillus sp. TE18511 | reverse complement strand
TACAAATGTCAACTAATCTATGTACAAAAACGCTCACTTAATTGTGTATAAAATTACTCACCTTCTGGAGCTAGGTGGTTCTTCAAACGATATGAATTGCCGACAATTGTGACAACCGTTGCGTGATGTAAAATACGATCTAAAATCGCATTAGCTAATTTGGGCTCCTGGAACACCTCGTCCCAGGACTTGAAGTTAACGTTTGTCGTAAAAATAGTGCTACGTTTTTCATAACGCATATCGATTAACTGGAAGAATAGTTTTGCATCCTCCGGATCAATCGGTAAATAACCAATCTCATCAATAATAAGTAACTTATATTTTGTGTAATGCTTCAAACGGCTCTCTAAACGATTTTCTAGGCGAGCCTTTTTTAAGTTTTGAATCAAATCGTGGCATTTCACAAAGTACGTGCTTGTACGTTTTTTTGCAGCTGCGATACCGATTGCCGAGGCTAAATGCGTTTTGCCAACGCCACTTGGACCTAAAAATACAATGTTTTCACTACTTTCAATAAAACGCAGTGTAGTAAAATCATGAATTTGCTGCGGATTTATCGATGGTTGGAAGTCAAAATCAAAATCCTTTATTTCTTTTAAGTTAGGAAATGCGCCCACTTTTACCATCGCATGAATCATATTTTGCTCACGTAAATCAATTTCATAATTTGTTAGCTTAATCAACGTATCAATAAACGATAATTGATTATGAACACTGAAGTCTACGACTTCATCTAGATGTGTGATCATCTGCTTTAATTTTAAATACTCTAGATTCTTTAGAAGCTGCTGATAGTTTGTTTGCTGTATCATGTTTCATACACCTCTCCAATGGCTTTTAGATTATTTTTCGCTAAAGCATCAATATCTGGATAATTAGGTGCAGAAACTTGCAACGTTTCTTTGTAATCCGAAGGACGAATATTTAATTTTCGTTTAGATATAGGATGTTGTGCAATGCACTCCATGTTATAATAAATCCATAATTGATCATCATGTATCTGTATCCCAACTTTTTGCCCAATGTACTTGGTGGGGACTGAATACTGGTTGGCTTTATAGGATATCATACTTGATGTATTCACTTGTACAAGCTGATGCTTGATACGATAAGAGTTCCTGATTTTTTCTGTTGGTAGCGGAAGAAGGGAGCTCTTTTCTTTTTCTAATGCAAATACAGGTATTTTTCCAGAGCCTTGGTGAAAAGATTGATTGATACGATTCATCAATTTTTCAATAAACTGATATAACTCTTCTAAGGTCAATTGACCTTGATACGCATGGATTTCATCTATAAATTTCATCTGTGTTTCTACTTTACCTTTTGTTCGAGGACGTCCCGCAATACACGGTCGTACCTTGAAATCAAAATCCTTCGCAAATGCTGCGAACCGGCTGTTTACTTTTCCTGAACTATATTCTGTTCGTGGTTCATCCATAATCGTTTTTGGATTATCCGTTACAATTTCTTTTGGAACACCGCCAATTTTTTCAAAAGCTTCTGTTAAAAATGAAAATAAAATATCTTGTGTTTTGCGCAATGTTAGCGTAAAGACACGGAATCGTGAATATCCAAGTACAAGTACACCTACGTTTACTTCTACTTTTTCACCATCACTTGTTTCAAACGGAATACTTTCTTTCCAGTCAAATTGAGCCTGTTGACCAGGTGGTGTTTCAAATCTTGTCGTTCCTTTTGGTGAAGGGATACGTACTTGATCTGTAAAATAAGCTGCGAACTCAGGCGTTTTTGCAATATAGCGACGGAATGTAGAACTACCACACTCTAAGCCATGATTATCCTTCAAATATTGCCAAAGTACACGACGGTAATAAAAGACTTGCTTCGAATCTTCTGATAGTAAAGCTGCAATCACTTCATAATAATCATCTATAATAGATGTCTTTTCTTTTGTTCCTTTTGGTGTAAATCCATTTAAGTATTTATCAACAGTACGTCGATCTACACCCATTTCTCTTGCCAACTGACTCTTATTAATTTTCATCTTTAAATTCTCCATTAGCTGTTTGAATTTTGGTAAGTCTGAAAGACTGTTAATCTCAAAATTCGTTTGAACATCTAGCGTTATGTACACACTAATCACCTCATGATTAGTATGCGAGAAAGTGAATCAAAAGTGTACATCTTTAAGTGAGTGCGTTTGTACATGTAGATCTTAGCATTTGTA
>NZ_JBSSFD010000092.1:0-2699 GCF_054062295.1 Lysinibacillus sp. TE18511 | reverse complement strand
TTTCTGCAGCGTGTGCTTCTGGTGCTACTGTTGATACTCCAACAAGTCCTCCTAGTGTTAGTGCTGATGCCATTGCGATAGATGCTAATTTTTTCATGTTTGTAAAACTCCCTTTTGAATGTTTTTTGTTAGGTAATCACTTTACCTACTTATATATACTAACACGATAACCCACATAGTGTAAAATATGGTAATGGACACTTTTGTTGGATATTTTGTATAATTAAATGATTTGATTCGTACAGTAATTCATTTACATATGGGAATGAAACTAAGAGCGCAGCAACTTTTAAAGATATACGCACATAACGATTTAAGAACCGTTCTTATTTTAAAAATAAAAAAGACAGCCAAAGCTGTCTGTCTAATCCCTATACGCTGTTAATCTAAGTAGTTGTAGTTTTATAAAAAAGATTGATCATTTATAATAAAGATTGATTGGGGTACCGCCAGCATTTTGGAAAAAACCCATTATACTATATTATTCCGCATGTTCTTTCATTAATTTATCAAGTGCTTTACCATAAGCATCTTTGTTTTCCTTACTTAACTCATAAATTGCCCTATTCCAACATTCTCCATCTACACCTGATAAATGTGGAGTACTTTTTAATACAGCTTCTTGCATATTCGGTTTATCCTCTTTACTAGCGTCTTTAACAAGCTTTGTTGCTTTTCTTGCATCTGTTACCCCTACTTGTATGTCTTTGTGAATGTCTTTGTATTTATCAGGAACTTTTATATATTCCATATTGTCTAAAATCTTATCCATCTTGTTTGCTGTTTTTAAAATATCTTTTTCTTTTTCTTTTTCTTTCATAGCTTTCATCGAGTTTACTATGAATAAATCCTTCATGTATTGAAACTCTACTAATTGTTCACAAATATAATAGGGATACTGTTTCTCTGATATTACTGTTTTCATTGTTGATTTGCTTAACTGCTCAGTTTTAGGAGTAGACTCTTTATTTTCTATCACACAACCTACTAATAATAGAATAGGTATTGCTAATGATACGAGTTTCGTTGCTTTCATTATGTATCCTCCTTTTAGAAAGTATTGTAATTAATTAACATATTGTACCATAACGTAAAATTCCGGGCCGCAAAATAATGACGTTAAAAAAGTGGCTTTTAATAAAAAACTAACGTGTTATACTAGCTTGCCCTAGAAATGAACCGCATTATCGAATATGAACCACGCTTTAAAATGAACAGTAACTCCCTATGAACCTTGATATAATGCTGTTTTCATCACTTCTATTAAGATCCCTAAGTACACCTAGTTCCCAAAAATAATATATTTATGAACTACTTATAAATCAATTAATTGTAAAAAAAGATACTGCGAATAAATACCACATTTTTAACGTCAAATACAAACTTTTAATCGTTCGGATTTAAAATTCATGATTCATTTTAAATCCGAACAATCACCTTTTATTAATTCTCTTTTTATTGCATAAATAGTGTTTCTAGCAAGGACAAATCCAATACACTGTCAGGCCGAATGGTGCACCTGTTAATCCCTAATATGAATCACCTCTTTACACGATAGGAACGTTTGTTCTTATTTATTATAAGTACTAAATTTTAAAAAGAAAATCAATCTTTAATATTATTTTCACTAATTTTTCAAAATCTAGATAAAAAAATCAGCAATATTTGACTGCTGACAAGAAGTACCATTTAATTACATATAATCTAAATGAAATACGGATACACAGAACTTCAGATTTACAATATAGAAAAAATATACTTCTGGCGTAGAATAGTTACTTTTTCAAAAAAATCGAGTAAAAACGTATCTGCATACAATACTTCTTCTAATGATGTATCTCTTATTACCACAAACACTGGATCAGTCGTAACTGCTGAATTTTGATATTTATATTACATGTACCAATCATTTATATCCCCTTACACTCTACGCAAAACTTTTCTACTATATTCTTTTCTATTCAATACAAAACGTTTATCTAAACCGCTTTTAATCATATACAATCCACCGCATAGTGTTCGTAACCAGCTACCTCTTCTAATTCTTCCATCCATTCTTTTACCATATTAAGAAAAATATGAACCACCATTTAAAATAAACATTAATTTCCTATAAACCTTGATATAACAATATTTTTAACACTTCTAATAAATTTTCTAAGTACACCTAGTTCTCGAAAAGAGACTAAAAATGAACCACTTTTAACACACTTAGTTCCCGAAAATTAATTCATTTTATTTCCCATCTTCATCACATAGTTCATTTCAATTTAAAGCTCTATATTGACATAAAATACATTTAAAAAGTCGTATCTTTTTTTCGGAAGTGGAAATTTCTACTTTTGTTAAGTGTATTTTTCTATTTATATAAATAAAACTACAACCACAACTAAAACATAATATTAATATAAACATCTACTAAGTCAGACATTCTCCAGAAAGTATAGTTGCGTTAGGCTACACCCAGAGACTTCCCCAATAACTAGTTATAAATGTCAACACGATTATGTACATTTTTGCTCGTTTAAGGATGTACAAAACTACCCGTTTTCCGAGGTTAAATGATGCTTTAATCGGTATGAATCACCAACGATTGTGACAACGCTTGCGTGATGTAAAATACGATCTAATATCGCATTCGCTAACTTCGGTTCAGGGAAAATTTCATCCCACGATTTGAAGTTCACATTCGTTGTGAA
>NZ_JBSSFD010000091.1:0-2711 GCF_054062295.1 Lysinibacillus sp. TE18511 | reverse complement strand
TGACATAAAGAAGCACCTCCTCTAATTTGATACATTTATCATCGTACCGGAGGTGCCTGGTTGTTTATATGCGTTATTTGATTACGGGCTTACAATAAAAGCTTAAGTGTTGATGAAGCAACCAGATGTGGTTGCTTTTTTGTATTTCGGAAATAAACCTGACAATCAAAATGAAACAAACTATGGCGCTCAGCGATGAGTGCTATTTTTCTATTTGTAAGCCAAGCTGCCCTGGGGACTCTTGGTCTAAGTTTAGTTATGTTGCTGGCTTCTCCGTGTTATCCTTTCTAGTTATAGTTCGATGAAGAAATTTGTTTATGCTGCCTCTGAAAGACAGTAGAGGTCTTTCATCATATGTTTCTCGTCAAAACGGACTTTCCTTTTACAAATACCATGTAATACCTTTAGTAATTTACTACACAGTACCAACATTGATTATTTTCCACGTAAAGGATTTTGTTGACGTGTTGTGTAATATTCATGAAGTTGCTTAAACGTTTCATTGTGACGAATGAGTGGTACTATTACTTTGAACAGAATATATCTAAGTCTCTTTCTTCCTCTTTTGGAGATATGTTTTTGCCCTTTATGTTGACCAGATGAGTTTTCACGTAATGTTAATCCCGCTAGTTTGATGAGTTGGCGTGGATTTTCATAAAGTGAAAAGCATCCTACTTCTGAAAGTAAATCAACAATCGTCGCATCTCCTAAATCTGGAACTGATGCAAGTAAATCATATTCCATCGTTGTTTTAGCCATTTTGGCTAATTGATTATTTACAGATTCAATTTCGCTTTCTAATAAGCGATACTGACGTATGAGCCGTGGCGATTTCACGTCGGGCCATCTCTGTTTCTTCTGTCAGTCCAATAGAGTTTATCGCAGCTTCAATAAGTAGCTTTGCTTTAGGTAACTACGGAACTCTCATCCCCTCTACCTGACGGTAGAGAAAAACAAGCACGTTGCCACAAGATATTGAACAGAAAAATGCTGAACAATTACACCGCAACTTCAAGAAAGGTGTGGCAGGACAAGTATTACTAACCGACATCACATATTAATATAATGGTATATTGTAGTAAAAGATAAGGAGTAAAACTATGAATAATTTTAAGAAGACGTTAGCATATGTAAATGAATTACTGTACGAATCAAATCATTTAACTATACAAAATATCCAATAAAAGTGTCAATAAGGCTCATCACCATAACTTGTGGTTGATTCTCTATTAATTCAATAATTTTACATTTTACTATAGAAGAAAAGCGAAAACTCACGTATCGTAATTGTTGTCGAGACAAATCACGAGAGGAGTTTTCGCTTTGTACTCCAAGTTTATCAAAATGCTATTACCGTTACCATCTTTTTTCGAAGTTTCTTTTCCATCTGATGAAGAACCAAATGTATTTCCTGTTACTGTAGGTGCTTATTCAGTGCCATGTCCACTTTGCCAAGGGAAAACAATTCGTCATGCACAAACGTTACGTCGTTTTCGTCATGGCTATGCTTGGCACCTAGGATTGATTTGGATTGAGATGGTAATTCCACGTCATCGTTGTGTTGCTTGCGACCTTACATTTACCTATGACTTTGGTTTAGGGATTATACAAGCGTCATCAGCTTTGTTTCGTAAAGAGCTTGTTCAGTGTTGCCATGGGCGTTCCATTGCTGATGTAGCGCGTGAATATGAACTACCCTATACGACTGTTGAACGTTGGTATTACTTGTATGCACCAAATCATTTAGCAGAAGAAACACCTACAGCCATCTGCGTTGATGAGTTCGCCTTGCGCAAAGGGCATAATTATGCGACTAGTGTTTTAAATGCCGACACAGGTCGCATTTTGGCGATTGTTCCTCATCGAGATCAAGATGCAATTACCGCTGTTTTACAGAAAGTAATAGGTCCTATTCGTGCCGTGGTAAGTGATTTCGCTCCAGCGATGGCAAACGCGATACAAACAGTTTATCCAACTGCGATTCATGTGCTGGATCGCTTTCATCTCGTGCAATTTTTCACAGATGCCCAGCAGCGAAGACGACGTTATTTAGGAGAAGCCAAAAAGCATCATAAATCGCGATTCATTGACCGTTGTTTGGCACGAAAACCTGAACAATTAACGGAAGAAGAACGTGGATTTATTGCACAGTGGTACCAGGGAGATTTGCATACAAAACACATTTATCATGCATTGAATCATATGCGTTATGTACTAAAAGCGACAACGATGACACAAGCAAAACGACGGTTAACAGAATGGTTTAAAAGATATCAATTTCATATGTGTGGTGCTGTCTCTAAAATCGCAAAAACATTGATAACACGTGAAAAAGCGTTGTTGGATACCATTATTTCACCGCTATCGAATGGCATTATGGAAGGCACGAATAATAAAATTAAACTCATCAAAAAACGTGGTTTTGGCTATCGAAATGAAGACCGTTTTTTCCTTCGTTTACGTTTAGAAACAGGTCGCTGATTTTGTCACCCACGACTTTTTGTGATGAGCCGTCAATAACCATATTTTATACAATTTAGGGTATTGTGTTAGTATATATAAGTAGGTAAAGTGATTACCTAACAAAAAACATTCAAAAGGGAGTTTTACAAACACGAAAAAATTAGCATCTATCGCAATGGCATCAGCACTAACACTAGGAGGACTTGTTGGAGTATCAACAGTAGCACCAGAAGCACACGCTGCAGAAA
>NZ_JBSSFD010000090.1:0-2949 GCF_054062295.1 Lysinibacillus sp. TE18511 | reverse complement strand
TGGTTAAGTCCTCGATCGATTAGTATTCGTCAGCTCCATGTGTCACCACACTTCCACCTCGAACCTATCTACCTCATCGTCTTTGAGGGATCTTACTTACTTGCGTAATGGGAAATCTCATCTTGAGGGGGGCTTCATGCTTAGATGCTTTCAGCACTTATCCCGTCCACACATAGCTACCCAGCGATGCCTTTGGCAAGACAACTGGTACACCAGCGGTGTGTCCATCCCGGTCCTCTCGTACTAAGGACAGCTCCTCTCAAATTTCCTACGCCCACGACGGATAGGGACCGAACTGTCTCACGACGTTCTGAACCCAGCTCGCGTACCGCTTTAATGGGCGAACAGCCCAACCCTTGGGACCGACTACAGCCCCAGGATGCGATGAGCCGACATCGAGGTGCCAAACCTCCCCGTCGATGTGGACTCTTGGGGGAGATAAGCCTGTTATCCCCGGGGTAGCTTTTATCCGTTGAGCGATGGCCCTTCCATGCGGAACCACCGGATCACTAAGCCCGTCTTTCGACCCTGCTCGACTTGTAGGTCTCGCAGTCAAGCTCCCTTGTGCCTTTACACTCTACGAATGATTTCCAACCATTCTGAGGGAACCTTTGGGCGCCTCCGTTACCTTTTAGGAGGCGACCGCCCCAGTCAAACTGTCCGCCTGACACTGTCTCCTGCCCCGCTAAGGGGCATGGGTTAGAATTTCAATACAACCAGGGTAGTATCCCACCGACGCCTCCTTCGAAGCTGGCGCTCCGAGATCTCTGGCTCCTACCTATCCTGTACAAGTTGTACCAAAATTCAATATCAGGCTACAGTAAAGCTCCACGGGGTCTTTCCGTCCTGTCGCGGGTAACCTGCATCTTCACAGGTACTATAATTTCACCGAGTCTCTCGTTGAGACAGTGCCCAGATCGTTACGCCTTTCGTGCGGGTCGGAACTTACCCGACAAGGAATTTCGCTACCTTAGGACCGTTATAGTTACGGCCGCCGTTTACTGGGGCTTCAATTCGCAGCTTCGCTTGCGCTAACCACTCCTCTTAACCTTCCAGCACCGGGCAGGCGTCAGCCCCTATACGTCACCTTACGGTTTTGCAGAGACCTGTGTTTTTGCTAAACAGTCGCCTGGGCCTATTCACTGCGGCTCTCATGCGCTTGCACGCTCAAGAGCACCCCTTCTCCCGAAGTTACGGGGTCATTTTGCCGAGTTCCTTAACGAGAGTTCTCTCGCACACCTTAGGATTCTCTCCTCGACTACCTGTGTCGGTTTGCGGTACGGGCACCTCTCACCTCGATAGAGGCTTTTCTTGGCAGTGTGAAATCAGGAACTTCGTCCATACGGACTCGCCATCACAGCTCAACGTTACAGTGTGCGGATTTGCCTACACACACGCCTTACTGCTTGGACGCGCACAACCAACGGCGCGCTTACCCTATCCTACTGCGTCCCCCCATTTCTCAAACGGTGAGGAGGTGGTACAGGAATATCAACCTGTTGTCCATCGCCTACGCCTATCGGCCTCGGCTTAGGTCCCGACTAACCCTGAGCGGACGAGCCTTCCTCAGGAAACCTTAGTCATACGGTGGACGGGATTCTCACCCGTCTTTCGCTACTCATACCGGCATTCTCACTTCTAAGCGCTCCACCAGTCCTTCCGGTCTGACTTCAACGCACTTAGAACGCTCTCCTACCACTGACATCGTAGATGTCAATCCACAGCTTCGGTGAATCGTTTAGCCCCGATACATTTTCGGCGCAGCGTCACTCGACCAGTGAGCTATTACGCACTCTTTAAATGATGGCTGCTTCTAAGCCAACATCCTGGTTGTCTGTGCAACGCCACATCCTTTTCCACTTAACGATTACTTTGGGACCTTAGCTGGTGGTCTGGGCTGTTTCCCTTTTGACTACGGATCTTATCACTCGCAGTCTGACTCCCGTGTATAAATATCTGGCATTCGGAGTTTGTCTGAATTCGGTAAACCGGGATGGCCCCCTAGTCCAAACAGTGCTCTACCTCCAGTATTCTCATCACGAGGCTAGCCCTAAAGCTATTTCGGAGAGAACCAGCTATCTCCAAGTTCGATTGGAATTTCTCCGCTACCCACACCTCATCCCCGCACTTTTCAACGTGCGTGGGTTCGGGCCTCCAGTAAGTGTTACCTCACCTTCACCCTGGACATGGGTAGATCACCTGGTTTCGGGTCTACGACCACGTACTAATTCGCCCTATTCAGACTCGCTTTCGCTGCGGCTCCGCCTTCTAAAGCTTAACCTCGCACGTAATCGTAACTCGCCGGTTCATTCTACAAAAGGCACGCTATCACCCATTAACGGGCTCTAACTACTTGTAGGCACACGGTTTCAGGATCTCTTTCACTCCCCTTCCGGGGTGCTTTTCACCTTTCCCTCACGGTACTGGTTCACTATCGGTCACTAGGTAGTATTTAGCCTTGGGAGATGGTCCTCCCGGATTCCGACGGAATTTCACGTGTTCCGCCGTACTCAGGATCCACTCAGGAGAGAACGAACTTTCGACTACAGGGCTTTTACCTGCTCTGGCGGACCTTTCCAAGTCGCTTCATCTAACTCGCTCTTTTGTAACTCCATATAGAGTGTCCTACAACCCCAAGAGGCAAGCCTCTTGGTTTGGGCTCTTCCCGTTTCGCTCGCCGCTACTCAGGGAATCGATTTTTCTTTCTCTTCCTCCAGGTACTTAGATGTTTCAGTTCCCTGGGTCTGCCTTCAAGACGCTATGAATTCACGTCAAGATACTACGCGATTAAACGTAGTGGGTTCCCCCATTCGGAAATCTCCGGATCAAAGCTCACTTACAGCTCCCCGAAGCATATCGGTGTTAGTGCCGTCCTTCTTCGGCTCCTAGTGCCAAGGCATTCGCCGTGCGCCCTTAATAACTTAACCAAGTTATTAAGCCTATAAAAAA
>NZ_JBSSFD010000089.1:0-3094 GCF_054062295.1 Lysinibacillus sp. TE18511 | reverse complement strand
ACTTTGCGTTATTCATCTTAATTGAACCGCCGTATACGGAACCGTACGTACGGTGGTGTGAGAGGTCGGGAGTTAATCACTCCCTCCTACTCGATGCACATAATTATCGTTATTTGAAGTTGATTAATATTAGCTTATTTGTCTTATAAGTTAAATCGAGAACAATTAGATGTACAGAGATAATAAAGTTGTTTTAAAAACGCCGGTCATGTTATTCAGCAATTGGGCCAGCGCGACAAGTTCTGTTATAAATGCTTCTAGCGTGAAAAACAGGAAATTATAAAGATAAATTTCAACTATACAACGGAGGATAGGAATGAAGAGACCATGTTTTCTGAAACTATCCCGTCAATACTCCTGCATGCGTTATGACTGACAGGTCATAGGGTGTGAAGCACAGGTAGAGTCGGCAGAACGAAGGCTGTAGCCACTCCTTTAGAGAAGGTATGCCAACGGATATGCCGCACGGCTGAAAAACTAGATACGGTGAGAATAGTTTCAAGGGAAGGAACTGACGAACTTCCGAAGGTAAGGGTCTAAAGATTGAACATAGGGAAACTTATGTCCCATCCAACGATGGGGTGAGTGGTGTAGAGTAAAATTTGGCCCTCTGAAATACACTATACTGAACTATGGCGGTATCTAGCTCACAGGCTCAAAGGAAGCACCTACGTCGAGAACGGATAGCTACGTTGTATGGTACTTGGAAAGCAAGGAACGTTGAAACTAGGGCTGTCACCCATAGCGGTTGCTATAAGACTTTAATCGAAAAGCATTTATTCTTGTGAGGGTAGGGGTACGACTAATGAAGCCCTTGTAATGAAGGTGGAGGAACAGCCCCAAGTCTAGTGGTAGTTATTGATTATTTTTCAAATGTGCATTGCACCGGTCGGGTAAGAATGTGGGAACATCACTTCATAAAGGAATGATGCCACAGTGCAAGCTCTACGATATTGGGATTATTATGGTATGACCGAAACCTTTACAGACTTACATAAGCGAGCTAAAAACAAAGAAACATTCCAATACTTATACGACATCATCACGTCGAGGAATAATATTCTATTGGCGTATCGCATTATCAAGTCAAATAAAGGTTCAAAAACCCCAGGTACAGATGGGAAAACCATTTTAGATATTGAGAAATATACCGAGAACGATTTAATAGAAGAAATACAAAGACAGCTCAAGAATTATCGCCCGAAGAAAGTTAGACGGAAACTAATAGAAAAAGATAATGGCAAAATGAGACCACTTGGCATTCCATGTATCCTCGATAGAATTGTTCAACAGTGTTTTAAACAAGTGTTAGAGCCTATAGCGGAAGCTCAATTTTTCAATCATAGTTATGGATTTAGACCGTTAAGGTCTACTCATCACGCAATGGCCAGAATCCAATACCTAGTCAATCAGTCACAACTTCACTACGTTGTAGACATTGATATTAAAGGCTTTTTTGATAATATCAACCATACCTTACTGATTAAACAACTTTGGAATTTAGGAGTTAAAGACAGGCAAGTCCTTGCCTGTCTAGCGAAAATGTTAAAATCCGAGATTGATGGAGAAGGTATACCGACAAAAGGTTCTCCACAAGGCGGGTTACTCTCACCACTGTTATCAAATATTGTTTTAAATGAATTAGATCAATGGGTATCTAAACAATGGGAATGCTTTCCTCTAAATAAACCATTTAAGATAAGAGAAGGTCAACTCCTTGCCAAAAAGCGAACCCAATTGAAGGAAGGATATCTAGTCCGTTATGCTGATGATTTCAAAATTCTATGCCGAGATGCAAAAACTGCTGAAAAGTGGTTTCACGCTGTAAAGCTATTTCTAAAAGAACGTTTAAAACTTGATATTTCACCAGAAAAATCGAAGATTATTAATCTACGCAAACATGAATCTGCCTTCCTCGGCTTTACCATTCGTGCAAATCGCAAAGGTAAAAAGCGAGTGGCTCACACTTTTGTTCGAGCTGAAAAGATACAGAAAATAAAAGCTGAAGCGAAAAAACGAGTTAAAGAACTTCGTTCTTCACCAACCATTCAAAATGCTATGCATTTTAATAGTTTTGTCTTAGGGCTACATAATTACTTTAATAGAGCGACACACGTCAACTTAGCGTTCTCACGTCTTGCTTACGATATTGGTACAATGATGTACAACCGTCTTAGGTCTATCGGGAAATATGCACATCCAACGAATCCACCCCCATCCTATAAGAAATTTTACAGTTTGGGATGTAAGACATTTAAAATTGCCGGTATTTATCTATACCCTCTAGCGAATGTTCAGACGAAGAATACCATTTGCTTTACGCAAAGTCTAACACCATTTACGACAGAAGGTCGAGGACAGATTTATAAAAATCTGCATAAAAATATCAAGCAAGAAATTGCCTTACTGATGGAATCAAATATTTTGACACGCAGTGTCGAATACATGGATAACCGAATTAGTCGATACAGTATGAAAAAAGGAAACTGTGAAATCACAGGTTTATTCCTTCAAGCACAAGATGTACATTGTCACCACCATATTCCTCTACATCTAGGTGGAAATGACAAGTTCAATAACTTACGTATCCTTCATAAAGATGTTCATAAATTAATCCATATGACAGACACAACTAAGATAAACACACTTATAAAGAATTTGGGCGTCACACAACCGATGCTTGAGAAAATCAATAAATATCGGGAGAAATGTGATTTAGAAAGAATCAAATAACCCAAATCACTAAGAGTAACTTGAAACTTATAATTAACAAAACCATCGCTAGATGGAACGCGGAATGATGGGAAACTATCACGTTCCGTGTGGAGCAGGGGAAAAGCTGGAGATAGCATCAAATGCTTACCTATTGCCAACGATTAATGGAGTGACTTTATTAATTGTTTCGTTAAGATTGTGAAGAAGTGTACTTATGCCAACGTTGCAGTTTAGTTGTGCGAAATGTTCCTAGCTCAAATGGAGAATGGTCACATTACTCTGGGAAAGCTAGGCAGTTCCTTTCGGAATTGAAGGGTTATATCGAAGAATCAAATGAAGAGGTAACGCTCGGAAGGGTTCTCTCTTAGTCGAATAGCAC
>NZ_JBSSFD010000088.1:0-3940 GCF_054062295.1 Lysinibacillus sp. TE18511 | reverse complement strand
ACATAAAGAAGCACCTCCTCTAATTTGATACATTTATCATCGTACCGGAGGTGCCTGGTTGTTTATATGCGTTATTTGATTACGGGCTTACGTTTAATTGAATACCTAGTGACATAGAATTTGAATTAAATTTTACAAAACTATAAATAAGCTTCTCACTTTGATTTTCATTATAAAAACTCATCTACATCATTCGTTCTTAAATTAATATAATGCTCCATAATTGTTTGATGGGATTTATGGCCAGACTGCTTAGCAATCGTTGGAATGTCTGCTCCCTTTTGATACATAGCAGTAATCTGCGTTTTGCGAAATGTGTAAGGCGCAAAACCAAGCCAACTCTGTATCGCTTGATTATAGCTCACTTCACTAATTTTTCTGCTTGTATGATTGCCCCATTTGTCAGCTGCACCGACAAAATAGTCATTTGGCTCCAGTTCACACGACTGAATATATTTCTTTACTGCCTGTACACATTCAAGTGTCAGACGTTTTTCTTTCATTTCCGCTTGCTTCACCATCATTACATACACAGTACGATTCTCTAAATCAAAATCACTTACTTTTAACCTAACCATTTCCGACGGCCTGTTGGCTGTAATCAAATTCACTAAACAAATAGCACGCTTACGAATATCGCTTTTTTTATTAGTATCGTAGCGATCAATCAGACGTAACACATCCCCTTGCTTTTCAGCTCGAATTCCTCGCATCGGTTTTAAGCGAAGGTAGGCTTCTTCATCGTACAGTCCTCGCAGCATTTTTACTTGCGCCTCCTGTTCAGGTGTTATGTATAACCCATGCTCATTTATTAACCAGTATTTCACTCCGGCAATCCGTCGATTAAATGTTGAGAGTCGCACCTGTTGCTGTGTGATCAATTCATGCAAATAAATTTCCAGTGAATCAAAATCTAATCGCAAAACGTAACGCTCACAAAATGTCTGGAACAATTTAAAATCGGATTTGTACATCTCTAATTTTTTCACTTTCATCGAGCGAAGCGTTTCATCTTTTCGTTGCCTCATTTTAAATTGTTGCAGCGAGATTAAATTTTCTTTCAAATAGCTCCTCTCCCCTCGATTAACTTTTGAAATGTTTTCTTTTGGTAGAATTGAATCTCCTATTAAGAACAAAAGTTTCAATCAGTGTACCATAATCAACCTTAAACAAGGAACATTTTTTAAGGTTGATGAAGTCAACCAATTGAAAATTTTTCTCTTCATCAATAAAAATAAAATCTTTACACAAATCATACTTTTCAAATCTGCGGACGATAACACCTCTTCTACTTGCATGTACAATAAAAATGTCAGGTCCTTTATTAATTTTAAAAGTAGTTCATTTAATTGTAGTCGATCTGTTTCTGTATCTGTAAACTCTTCTTGGAAAATTTCAATTGCAATTCCATTTTTAAAATATGTAATTGACTTTCCAAATCCTTGGAGAATGTAGATGCTCTAACATAACCATATTTTAGCTGAATGAGAATAAGAAACACCAACATGATTGGCTCATGTTAGTGTTTCTTATGTATTATAAAATTCCTAATTTAAATTGCATTATCCTTCGAACTTATTTTTGAAGGACTCTTTTGAGTTCTTAGAAACATCAAGATATACTTGCCATTGTCTTTCATCAAAACTTCGTTCAAAACTTTTATCTAAAATAACTCTTATTTCAACTTCACTCGGAATTTCATTAGAAAAATAACTTTTCTTTATATTCCGAGCAAATTTATCAACATTGTATTTGATATAGGTATCATTTACTTTTAAGATTAGATCGTCTTTCCCATACTTATTAGTAATAACCTCATAACCTATCTTTTCAAAATTGCTTCGATAATTAGAAAATAATTTACCCATAGAATTGAATTTTACCGAAATCTCACTCTCTTTTAATAATTCATGTTTATATATCTCTAATTCATAAGGTTCATCAAATAGTAACTCCGCATATATCTGTAAAAATACAGGTGTATCCACCTCCAGAATAAGCTTACTATCTTTTAAGTAGGAGGTACGGAAGGTAATTTTTTTAGAAATGTTGTTGTTAGCGACAAAATATATAGTGTTTACCATTAAACTCGCTTTCACCTTATTTAACAACTGTTTTATAAAACTTAGCTCCAGGATTTTGTAGAAATCTGTTTTCGGAATCAACCCATTGTTTTTTCTAATATTCGCAACTATCCTGGACTGATTCGTTCGCTGCAACCAATGAGTAATTTCTTTTGTTGGAAAAAATAAATGTCTTTTATAATCATTTAAATGTTTATCAATCTGTTTTTCAGTTTCTTGCAAACTCCCCCATATCCTTTGAATTTCTGTAAATATCTTTGACGTAGGAGAACTATAATACTTATCTACCATTTTCTTCAATTGAAAAATACCTTCATTCTTATCTGTATAAAGCTTTGAAGGTAAAACAACTGTTTTGTTAGATGTAGATTTATTATTTTCAATGTATTCTAGTAAATAAGGATATTCTTTAGTAATCGTTTGCATTGCTTTCATACGATTATATACTTGTTCTTCATTCTTTGCGATTTTCCTCATATCATCACCAAATTGTGCTGCACAATTACTGCCAATAATAAACTTTTCTTTATTTACCTTATTCATAACAGTATGTATATGTTTTAACCTTTCTTGATCACAAAGTTGGCACTGAATATTTTTCTCTTTAAAATCCTCTCCGAGATTTTTGTATTCAGCAAACTTCCACTCTGCTTGACATTCTTCAATCAAAGCAGATATTACATATATATCAAAATTCATTTCATTTAAAGCTGTTCGTGTTAATTCTTCATATTTTTTCAAATGGTCTAACATTAAGCTGAAATCTGGATTTTTCATTGCTTCACTTTTTAACATCAGCCTAGCCATTTTATAATCAACAATAAAATCTAACTTCTTTCTGCTTCTACGTGATGTGACAACCAAATTTACACTCCTATAAAATCATATTCAACTTAAACCATAAAATTTGATTATATAGTCAAAAACAAATATATTCCATTAAGAGGTCCTATTCCCAATATCGAAATTAATATTGTAGCTTTTAAAAAAGACAATCATATTGATGAAAATAAGAAACGTTATAAGAATATAGTACATAAAATAGTCTGTAAAAAAATACCAGATTGAGTTTTGTATGGGATTTTAAGAGATTATGGGAACTTTAGTGATGTGATAGCAAATTTATTTATTGAACGTTCGGGAGAATATGAAGAACTAGCACTACATAAGAATGTTAAAGAAGAATTAAATATACACTCTATTTATCGACATGAGAATTTTCGGGTTAATGAATCAGTATTACACCCGAAGAATACTGATTTAGGTTTAGAGATGATTGATACAATCTTGGGCATTGTAAGAATAATTGCAACGAATAATTCTTGTGCTACTGACGAAGAAAATTTTAGTACGAACTTATGGAATAAAAAGTTATTTATAAATAAAATGTTGTCAGATAAGAATTTCTATAATTTTCTATGCCAAATTAATTATTTTGAATTAGATGGACAGGCTATTTTAGAACAAAAAAATTTCAAAGATTATATCAATTTATTCCTATCAAAGTTTTCACAGGAAAAAGTACAGCTAGATTTAAAAAATCATACTAAAGAACAATAATAAATCCTTTTTAAATAAAAAGTCAGTCAATCTCATCAGAGGTGACAGACTTTTTTTATTCAATTTCAACTCCCCATCTTACCAAAACCTTATATAGAATATTCTTTTTCAACTCAGCATTTTCCCAGGCTTCTGCAATCCTCTCAGCCTGACGCTTCAAAGCTTTTAACGCTCCTATCATCCAAATACGAAGCTGATTAAGAGGCTGGGACAAAACCCATCTCTAAACTAAAAAGCCGGTGAAATTTTACGATCAGTAAAATTTCACCGGCTTTAAATTTTTTTCATAAAAAATA
>NZ_JBSSFD010000087.1:0-4038 GCF_054062295.1 Lysinibacillus sp. TE18511 | reverse complement strand
GAAAAAATTAGCATCTATCGCAATGGCATCAGCACTAACACTAGGAGGACTTGTTGGAGTATCAACAGTAGCACCAGAAGCACACGCTGCAGAAACTAAAGCTTTCACAGATTCATACATTCAGTCTTATCTACAACAACAACTTGGCTACGGTGTAACAGTGGAATTTAAATCTTCAAGCTCTTACACTATCATTCGCAATGAAACAAATACAGTTGTAGGTAGCATTAGCGTTAATAAAGCAACAAATGCTTACACAATTTATTACAACTACGGTGGAACTTATTCAGGTACAATTCAATAAAAAAATTGAAAATGAAGTGACCCCTAAAAGTTAGACACGGTTATTCATTAGGACCTTGGGTAAAACGAGTTCGGTATGCACCGGACTCGTTTTTAATTTTGCCTTAATCCGTTTCGTATTATAGTAATTTATATATTTTTCTAATTCTATTTTAAAATGCTCTATACATTCAAATTCCCTCATGTAAAGGAATTCAGATTTCATAATTCCAAAGAAATTCTCCATGACAGAGTTGTCGTAACAATTTCCTTTACGAGACATACTGTGCACGATACCTCTTGATTGAAGGTTCTGAATGATATTTCTTCATTTGATAATGCCACCCTTGATCTGAATGTATCAGTAGCTGATGGTCCAAAGGTAGATGTTTTAAGGCCTTCTCTAACATCTCTGAAACAAGAGAGTACGTTGGTCTAAAGCCAATTGTATAGGTAATGATTTCACCATTAAATAAATCTAAAACAGGCAATAAATAAAGTTTTTGCCAAATAATTCAAACTCTGTAATATCCGTTACCCATTTCTCATTAGGTGCCTCCGATGTAAAGTTTCGATCTAAAATATTTGGCGCAATTTTACCGACTGTACCTTTATATGATTTATATTTTTTCATACGTACAATACACTTTAAACCTAGTTCTTTCATAATACGTTGAACCTTCTTATGATTCACTTTTTGCCCACGATTTGCTAGTTCATCACGAATACGACGGTACCATAACGACCTTCGTGTTCTACAAGAATCGTTTTGATCTCGTTTTTTAGATCGGCATAAGGCGTTCAACTTTTTTAAATACTCGTTTTCCATTTCTAGCTGTTTAATACGTGCTTGAAGTGCTTCGGTTGAGCCTTCTATCGGTGCTTGTTTTGGTTGTTTGTTTAATTCTTTTTTCATGGATGGACGCCCCTTTTTCTTTGACTGAAGGCCATCAAATCCTTGTGTTTCGAATTGTTTTTTTTAAACTCTTATCGTCGAACGCGTCGCTATATTAAAGATAGCCGCTGTTTCGTGTAAGGACGTACCATGTTCAGTCATATAATTAAGTACGTCTAGTTTAAACTGCGCGGTGTAATTTGTATATTGTTTTACAAAGGCCTCTGAGCCATTATATTCGTGTAGTTTCACCCAGGTTAATAAAGTTCGATGGGCAACGCCTATATCTTCTCCGATTGTTCTTAAACTTTCATTCCCAGATAAACATCTTTGAACAGCTTCTAGTTTCAGCTTTTCTTTAAATTTAGCCATACAAAACTGCACCTCCAAAAAAATGTTTGCACCCGTTTTGGTAACAGCAGTTTTTCGAGAAGAGTTAGAAGAGATAGGGAAACGATATAAAAGAATTAATAAACTTTTAGAAAGAGCACCACATCCTAAAAAAGAGTCAGAAAGAGCATAAGGGAAAACTGTCCCCACTTTCAGTGTGGAACTAGGCAAAGCCTAGTATTTTTATGGGTACAAAAAATTTCTCAAAGGACAAACGATTTGCCCCAAAAATACGGTCTTTTGGCAAACTGTTTGCCCTAGGAAGATGGAGGCGGTAAGCAACGGGTTTACCATGGTAAACCCCAAAAACGTTGTTTTTGACTTGTAGGAGATTCCTATGACCTTTACAAATATTTTGCTGTTATTTTTCCAAAATAAGCAGCTATATTTGTTTTCGCTTAGCTTCAACGAGTTTTCAAATGCTGTCCATGCTCGCCTATGTCTAATACACATGGAGGGATAGCCACTAGACTAATAAAGATTTATTCAACCAAGTAAGGCAGTTCTTTATCGGTTAATAAGGTTCTTGTGAGACTAAAAGAGGTTTAACTCCGAAAGGAGTCACCAACTTATTGAAACGGAAGAAATTGAGACACAATGAGTATTATAGTATGCAAGATTGTTTTGATACACTTTATACTCAAAGTGTCAGTGGTCATCACTTCTATGACTTAACAGAATTAATGAGCGTCTAGCCTACCGAAACATCAAAAGAAATACAGGTAGTAAAACTGCGGGAACTGATAAATTAACAATTAATGATATCTTGCATTTAACTGTGGAAGATGTAATAGCAAGAGTTCAAGCTATGTTTAAATGGTATGAACCACAGCCAGTAAGACGGGTTCTTATTCCTAAAGGAAAGGATAAAACTAGACCTTTGGGGATACCAACGATTTGGGATAGAATCTTTCAACAATGCATACTGCAAATTTTAGAGCCAATTTGCGAAGCAAAATTCCATAAACATAGTTATGGGTTTAGACCGAATCGCAGCACTCACCATGCCAAAGCTAGACTTGAGTTCCTTATCAATCAAACTGGGCTTCATCATTGTGTTGACGTAGATATTAAAGGATTCTTTGATAATGTGAACCATAGCAAACTTTTAAAACAAATGTGGTCTCTAGGCATAAGGGATAAATCACTCCTTTCTATTATATCTAGGCTATTAAAAGCAGAGATTGAAGGAGAGGGTATTCCTACAAAAGGTACTCCGCAAGGAGGAATTCTGTCACCGTTATTATCCAACATTGTATTAAATGAATTGGATTGGTGGGTTAGTGACCAATGGGAAACATTTGAAAGCAAATATACTTATTCGACCAATGGTAGTAAGTATCAGCATTTAAAGAAATCGAGTTTGAAAGAGTGTTTTATCGTCCGTTATGCGGACGACTTCAAGGTAATGTGTCGAACAAGGTCATAGGCTATTAAAATGAATTATGCATTAAGAGGCTTCCTGAAAAGAAGATTGCACTTGGAAACGAGTGAAGAAAAATCAAAGGTTGTAAACTTAAAGAAAAACTCTTCAGAGTTTCTAGGATTTTCAATAAAAGCCATAAGAAAAGGTAAGACCAGATTTGGCTACGTAGCAAAGTCTGATATGTCAAAAAAGGCTAAAGCAAATAAAGATTAAAGAAGCGATAAAAGTAATCAAGAGAAAGCCGTGCATTCAGACAGTTTGGAACTATAATACAGTTGTAATGGGGATTCAAAACTATTACTCAGCTGCGACTCAAATTACAATTAACTTGAATGAGTTAAATCTACATCTACGCAAGACGCTATACAATCAACTAAAGAAAATTCGAACAGAGGCAAGTTTCCATGAGATGAATAAGACTTTACAGAAGAGGTACAAGGGTTACAACTCCAAACTATTTAAGATACAAAATATGGCCTTTGTCCCCATCCATGCACAACGGTGGAGAAAGACACTTGGTTTCTCCCAAGTTATATGTAACTTTACTATCAAAGGTAGAGCGAAGATTCACAATAGTCTGAAGGCTATTGATGAAAATACGCTTTCCTACATCATGAGAAACTACATTCCAAACAGATCTATAGAATATAACGACAATAGGATCAGTAAGTTTATTGCCCAATATGGTAGATGTGCCATTTTAGGTGAAGAATTAGGTATTAATGATTGGCATTGTCATCATATTAATCCTTTTTACATTTCAAAGGATGATAGCTACTCGAACTTAATTATTTTGAATAAGGCTATACATCAACTTATACATTTGAAGGACAGAACAAAAATTGAAAAGGTTTTAAAAGCTGTAAAGCTTTCAAATAAGCAAATAGAAAAAGTAAATAACCTACGACTGAAATGTAACAATGAAATAATCTAACTTTGGGAAATTAGCACTCGTCTGCTTAATACATAGAAAGAATAAATTGGATTAGTTGGAACGCCGTATGCGATGAAAGTCGCACGTACGGTGTGAACAGGGGGAAAAGCT
>NZ_JBSSFD010000086.1:0-4650 GCF_054062295.1 Lysinibacillus sp. TE18511 | reverse complement strand
TGATGTCCAAAATTTTGTTTCGTTCACTAACTCAAGGTTAGCTACTAAAAACTTTATTGATTACGTTTTGCTTGTTCAGTTTTCAAGGTTCATTTCGTTATCTCTTTGTTAAGAGTTAACTTTTATATAATAACATGTTTCGTATATAATGTCAAACAGTTATTTTATTTTTATATTGTTCTAGCTGTTTGTTCAGCAGCAACTTTTATATAATATCACTTAATCCTATAGAACGTCAATAGTTTTCTATCGTTTTTTTAAAAAGTTTTATAACTTAAATCTTGGCCATGTTTTTAAAAATTGAATAGTACGGTTTCTGCCGATTTCTAGCAGTGTTTCTTTAGTTTCTTCATCTAAATCAAATTGTGTAGCACTATAATCATCGACAGGAATGAAAATAATATCTCTCTCATGTCGTCTCGAGATATATCTTTCATCATGAGCATCTTTCATAGTCGAAAATAAAGCTTCAAATAAATTTAATCCATTTTTAATTTCGTGTGGACATTGTTCTTCTCTACGTCTACTTAATTTTAGCCCTATAATAGGTCGTACTTTACGTCCTTCTTTATCATCAAATACCCATAATGGAAAATTACTCAATACACCACCATCTACAATAACAGATTCACCTTTCCCTGTTTTTAATGTGACAGGTTCAAAGAAAAATGGAATCCCACAGCTCATACGTAATGCACAAGCCACAGAGAAATTACTTGCATCAATATGATAGTTGTGTAAATCGTCTGGAAAAACAATGATTCTGCCGTTTGTTAAATCGGACGCAACTAATTTTAACGAATCTTTAGGTAGATCCCCGAAAGTATAAACTCCCTTTTTAGCTAATTTCTGAAAAAACCATTTTTCCAAAGCTTTTCCTTTATATAAACCTAAATGGTAATAAACATTGACCCACTTCATAAAAGGAAATGGTAATATTGTTCTCCTTGGATCTAGTAGTGAAGGTACATCCAACTCTTCTAGCATAGTTTGGATTTCTTTACCGCTATATCCTGAAGCAATAAAAGCAGCTAAAATAGCCCCTGCACTCGTTCCCGCTACCCTTTTAAACCGAAAATTTTCAGCTTCTAATACTTGATACGCCCCAACTAGTGCAAACCCCTTCAAACCTCCACCAGAAAACACACCATCAATCCACAAAATTCCCTCTCCTTTTTTAAGGTAATCGTTACATTATATAAAGAGCTATATACAAATAGAACGAACTCGATGAGTATTTTGTCGAATTATTAAACTACTTTGATACTGTCATGCGGATTTAAAGATATTAAAAGGATTAGCTCTGTTCAATATAGAGCTAATCCTTTTAACTTAGTTAATATTATTATTTTGATTACTTAATTTTAAAATGTGCAATTTGACCTTTTAAGTTTTCAACCATCTCATTTACTTGATTAGCTGTTCCTAGCATCTCTTCCATAAAAGCAGATTGCTCTTGCATAGTTGAAGCAATATGTTGAGTACCTGCTGATGTTTGCTCCAATGATTGCACAGTTGTCTCAGTAGTCCCCAATACTTGTTCAGAGCTTGCTGATATTTGTTCTACTGTCGAAGCAATTGATTGTGTTCGCATACTAATGTTTGAAATTAAAGATGAGATATTTTGGAAAGTATCTCCAGCCATTCTTACTGCGACAGTCTCGTGATCAATTTCATTTACTACTCTCGTAATAGCTTCAACAGATTCATTAGAATTGTTTTGCATTTCAGAGATTAATTTAGTAATGTCATTCGCTGATTGGGCAGATTGTTCTGCTAAATGTCTTATTTCATCTGCAACAACAGCAAACCCTTTTCCGTATTCACCTGCACGAGCAGCCTCAATAGCTGCATTTAAAGCAAGTAAATTAATTTGATCTGAAATACTTGTAATTACATTTGTAATTTGTCCCACTTCTTTAGAACGTTGATGCATTTGTTCTGTCATTTGCATAGAAGCTTTCGAAAGCTCGTTAATTGCATCAATACCTTGTACGGATTTTTGAATAACATTATTACCTTCATTGGATTCTTCAGAGGTCTTAATAGATTCATTAGAAACATTTGTAGTAGATTCTGTAATTTCTGTTATGCCCTCCGATATTTCCCTAATAGCAATTTGATTTTGAATAGCCCCAGTTGTTATCATTTCACTGCTTACCGAAACTTCCTGAATTGCTGCTGATACTTGATTAGCCATTTCTGTCACTTGCTCTATACTGTGAGTCAATTCTTTAGATCCATTTACTACATAGTCTGCTGTTGAGGATACATGGCCTATAACTTCTTTTAACTGTATTTGCATACTATTAAAACTTGATGCAAGCTGACCAATTTCGTCATTACTTGTACTTTTTAATTCCTGTGTCAAATCACCAGCTGCAATTACTTTAGTATAATCTACCAGGTTATTTAACGGTTCAGAAATTCTTTTAGCAGTAAAGTATGCTAGTACACCACTTCCGACAATAAATACAAGTGCTAATAATATACAAATTATTATTAATACATTTTCTAAATCAACTATAAAATCTGCATCTTCATCTAATCCTAAAACAGAATCTGTTCCTTGAACTTGTAAAAATGTAGACTTATGAGCACCGTAATCATCTATATAAATATCACTCGTAACCATCTTTGTTGTACCTAACGCAGCTTTTTGTTCATCTGTAAACGCTAGTGGTGATAAATACTTATCGTCATTACCTAAAAATAGAATGACTTCTTTATTATCTACTTTACTCATAATATAAACATTTTCTAAATCATACTTTTCTTGAAATGCATTTCCTTTAGACACTAATTCTTCATATGCACTTTTGTTTGTTTTAGCACTATTGATTAATTCTTTATCAAACAGCTCATCAAATTCCTCCATTTTCATTGTTAAGCTCTTTTCAAATTGAGGAATAATATACCCGTCAATTAAATGATCAGCTACAAAAAAAATGACAAAACTAAAAATTGTGCTTATAACAACAATAGGCATTAGTACGTTTAATAATATTTTCTTTCTAATTGTCATTCTTTTTAACAACATTAACGCTCCTAACTGTAATAAAAAAATTCTTCAATATTAAACAAGTACCAATTCTTTTAACGTAATATATTGATCTAGATCTAAATTCAATAACCTTATATTTTCTTTTAGATCCGGTGATTTATGGAATATTACAGCAAAAGTAGAGCTTTCATTAATTTTCATTGGTCGATACTCTAAAATTTCATCAAAATTTAGTTTAAAGGCTTCATGATTAATAGATTTAACTTTCTTACAATCAATAGATGCATCTATTTCAGCGCAACAGAAACTATAAATTGAATCATCCATTTGATTAACTATATTTCCCCAATCAGGCTTTTGTTGTTTAAAAAAGTATTCACATGCGTTTACACCATATGCATAAACACCAAGTTCGTTTGTACCTATACCAGCAAATCTAAGTGGATTTACTTCAATAGGGACAATTTGTCCATCACGATCAATGCGCACTTCAATATGTATAGGGGCAAGTTTTAAAGCGAAGAATGATGAAATAGTTCTTAAAAATTCTTGAATTTTATGGAGAGACTCATTTATTACTTGCTTACTCGTATAGTAAATTCTATCGCTCATGTCTTTCTCATGCCTAAACATTCTTTTAAAAAGATTTAGGATAACTGGTTCCCCATCTTCTGAAAAATAGGCGTCAACAGCGTATTCATCACCTTCAATTAACTTCTCGATTATAAATGTTTGACTATTGATAACTTCGATTGGATACTCTGAACCTGTAACTTCCATTTCAAATTTAAGTTGTTTAATCGTTTCATTATATTCCTCTACTTTATCAATTCGATGTACACCTATACTGGAATATCCTATAGCAGGTTTAACAATAATAGGGAACGGGAGTAAATTAGAATCTAATTCTTCTAATTCTTTTAGAGAAACTTCTGTGAAAAAGAAATCTTTATAATGTCTACTTAATGTTTTCCTGAAAGTAACTTTATTTTTCAAAATATCTGTAACAGTTGTTAAATAGTGATCAGGCGCATATTTTGATAAAATATTAAGTCCATTTTCAGAGTTAAAGAGAATTGGAGAATTCCCCTTCTCTAATTCAATCAACAAATCATCTACCTTTTTTAAATTTATAGCAGATTCGTTTGGTATAAAAACTTCATTTAATTTGATAACCGGAATTTTATTCTTACTAACTGTTTGCGCTAATAAATCAGAAACATAAGGTCTATCTAGTATTATCAACTTTTACACTCCTATTCATGTATTTTTTTATAGATCTATATTCTAAAACAATCTATAAAAGTATGAAAAAATAACCATTCCCTATCTTAATCTAAAATACCCATAAAATCCATAATTTCAACTCATTAAACTATAGGTAATATTACATCGAGATTGATAAAAAGTGTAATTAAATATCTATATACTACTAAGTATTTTTAACTATACAAAAATTATCTTTGCTAAAGTAAATAACTAAAAAAAATCAAGAAGCTGATTATTTAAGCTTCTTGATTTTTTTTAGTATATTTTTTTTATAATTTCATAAAAAAACAGCCAGCACACAGCTGACTGTTTTCTTTGCCTAGCGACGTCCTACTCTCACAGGGGGAAGCCCCCAACTACCATCGGCGCTAAAGAGC
>NZ_JBSSFD010000085.1:0-4997 GCF_054062295.1 Lysinibacillus sp. TE18511 | reverse complement strand
TGCATACTAACACCTCAGTATTAGTATGAAATGGAAGAGCATTTTTGTACATCTTTATTCAAGCAGGAATGTACATATTTAAATTAGCATTTATATTTCTCCATATTTAGTTAAAGGAGACAATGAGAAAATCCAACTTATTTCTTTCGGAATATATGCTAATACTTCATAACCATCATAATCCCCAAAACTAGATGGTTTTGGTAAATGAAGTGCGTGAACACTGAGACTTGTTCGTTCATCATTAAACTTTCGTTCAATATTATAAATCAGCGCTACTCCTCTGGCATTTTTAGGTACGTTTTTTGTTGGTTCAAGTATTGCTGAACAAGGTGGCAACTCTTCAATTTTATTCTCAGAGTGTGTTTGTGAAGGAAAAATTACTAAAACGAAGATAAGGCTAAAAAGCAATTTTTTCATTTCTGATTCTCCTTAAATTTGTTTAGTATCATTATTCCCCAAAACTCCATATTAATTGTATTTCAATCGCTCCTTGTTGAACTAACCTGTTCTGTTAGCATAAAAAGAAAAGCTGCCTTCGATTTTGGCAACTGATTCTTGTGGTACGGTTCATCGTGATATATCTTAGTGTGGTTCTTATTTGACCCCTACAATTCACTCTATAGTGATACTAATATAGTGGAATTTTTAACTAAAAAAGTGACCTTACTTGTGGTACCGCTCTAGCTTAAAAGCTCTAGACTAGATAATGCTCTCTTGAAAATGAAAAAGCTCCTTACATATTTTCAAACTAAAATAAATTAACTATAATGGAATATAAATGGTAGGTATACTAAATTCTACTCATTTATCTTTATTTATACAAATCTATCGTAGAGGAGCACGAAGATGAAAAAGAAGTTTTTATCGTTATTCATGGCCATAATAATGGTCCTATCAGTTAGCGTATCGGTGTATGCCGATGAAACGTCGCCACCAGCGACAAGAGGAGAGATCGTTAAAACCTTGTTGATGGCAGCAGACGCTTATCAACCAGGAATTAATAAAGAATACGTTATGCAAGGCTTTAACGATTTAAGAGAGAATGAGCCAGCTAAGAAGGTTGAAGCTTTAGTCATGTTGAGTAGAGCATTCGGCGAATTGCCAGAGCCAGTCGGAAATGATCTGCGCAGTGGAACATTTGGCGTCGAGTTCACCGATGTACCCGCTTGGGCTAAGAAAGATATCGATAAACTGGCAAAAGCAGGCGTACTGACGGGCAAACCTGACGGCACATTAGGCGCAAATGACAATATTACAATCGATGAGTTCCAAAACATAATCGCCAGAGTGTGGACGCTTAAAGGCTCCCATTTAAATGACGATTTTTATGAAGCCATTAATAAGGAATGGTTAAATAAATCGACAATTCTGGCAGGAGAAATCATGGGTGGCGTTTTTCCCGAGCTGCATAAGCAAAATAACAATAAAATAGAAAAAATAATAGATGAGATCGCTGGCAAACAATTCACAGAAGGAACAAAAGAACAGAAAATTGCAGACTTCTATGCGACAGCGTTAGATACAAAAAATAGAAATAAACAAGGGATTGAACCCATTCAAAAATATGTAAAGGACATTGACGGGGCTAAAACGATTGATGAGCTCGTTCAAGCAGATCTTACCCTGGAGAAAGAATTGGGTCTAAGTTCATTATTCAGCTTTGCAATCATGGGCGATGCAAAGAACAGCAGCGAAAATGCTTTGTATTACACTGGATTAGCTACCGGTCTGGATAAGAACAGCTTTATAACAGAAGACGAAAAAGCGAAAAAAGCCTATATTCAATATATGGCCAAACTTCTCGTGTCATCGGGTGAGAAAGAGTCTGCAGCGAAAGCCCATGCCGAGAAAATTTATGGAATGGAGAAAAGCCTAGCCTCCGTATCGCTTGAACCTCATGAACAAGGCGATGTCAATAAATACTATAATCCGTATACGATTGAACAATTTGATGACATGTTCAAAACAATAGATATGAAACAAGTCTTGAAATCGATGAAAGTCGACAGTGCAGATAAAGTGATCGTAATCGATGAAAAGTTGGCGCAAAAAGGCGCGGAACTCTTGAATGAAGCTAATCTTGACGTACTTAAAGCTTACTCCAAAGTACAACTGCTTTCGGCAACAGGCGGTTTGTTGTCAGATGAATTCAGAGACGCTGCAAATGAGTTTTCCGCAACGTTATATGGCGTTACAGGAGAAAAAACAGATCAGGAAATCGCAGTAGCCAAGACAACTGGCACAATGGGCGGATATTTGGAGCAAATGTTTGCCGAGAAACATTTTTCACCAGAAGCTAAAAAAGATGTTGAGCAAATGGTAGAGAAGTTAATTGCTACTTATGAGGAAAGAATCAAATCGCTTGATTGGATGTCAGAAACGACAAAAGATAAAGCGATTAAAAAGCTGGATACGATGATTGTTAAGATCGGTTACCCAGATAAGTGGGATACGACATTAGATAAAGTAGCGATCAAGACATATGATGAAGGCGGCTCGCTGTTCTCTAATACCTTCACAGTAAACAAAGCATACATTGATAACACAAAAGCCAAGCTAGGAAAACCGGTTGATAGAACGGAATGGGGAACAAGCGTATATACCGTAAATGCTTTCTACAATCCGCTTAATAACGAAATTACGTTCCCTGCCGGTATTCTTCAGGCGCCTTTCTATGACATTAACGCTAAACCTGAAGAAAACTATGGGGCAATTGGCATGATCATTGGCCATGAGATCAGCCATGCATTTGATAACAACGGATCGGCATACGACGAAAATGGAAATGCAAATAACTGGTGGACAGAAGAAGACTTTGAGAAATTCAAAGAGAAAAACCAGGAACTGATTGAGTTCTATAATAACATTGAGATTATTCCGGGTGTGTTGAACGACGGTCAGCTTACACTAAGCGAGAATGTCGCCGATTTGGGCGGAATGGCCGCTTCACTGCAAGTTGTATCGAATATGAGTAATCCAGATTATAAAGCATATTTCGAAAGCAATGCAGAAATGTGGAAATCCACAACAACAAAAGAATTTGCAGCGATTCTGAGCAAAAACGATGTACATTCAGCTAATAAAATTCGGGTAAACCGCACGATTGTGAACTTCCAGCAATTTTATGATGCCTATGGAATTAAGCCTGGAGATGGCATGTATGTAGCTCCGGAGGATCGAGTTTCCATCTGGTAAAAATTAGAGCAGATAGAGCTAATTCCGACAGTGTATAAAGGCAAAGAGGTTGTCTAGGAAGTCCTTTTTAGAGTAAGGCTGTTTTCTCAAAGATTGTTGGTGTTAAAACAAAAAGGCAGATTTAATCTACAAAACGTGTAGATTAAATTCTGTTTTTTTTATTTCGATATTTCTTGAATCGAAAATTTAACTAAGCCCCGAACCAAATTGCTAATAAAACAATGGCGATTATTAACAAAATAAGTGCTTATTTCTTTACAATTTCCCATCCCATTACTTTGAACTACTGATTTTAGTTATGTGTTATTTTGACAAAGTGTACATTCATTAAACCTTCCCAAACCCCATTACATAAAATTAATTAAAAAAATTTAAGCCAAATCACCTTCCAGTTTATCTAATAGATGTAAAACCAAAACGAAAGGAGGAATTAAGATGAAACTTGAACGTCTAGTAAAGAAAGCACAAAAAGGAAATGATAAAGCTTACTTAATGCTTTTTCAGCAGTACGAAGCAGATATTTATCGAATGGCTTATGTCTATGTAAAAAATAAAGATGATGCATTAGATCTTGTTCAAGAAGTGGCCTATCAGTCATTTAAGAAAATCAGTACATTGAAAAAACCAGAATATTTCAAGACATGGCTCATGAAAATTACGATTAATTGTGCATTGAGCTTAATCAATAAAAATAAAAAGGTGATCCCGCTAAATTTAGACTTTGAAGTGCTTACTGGGTCAGAAGATGAAGACATTGCACTTACTTTATCTTTACACAAGCTGATTGATACTTTAAAAGAGGATGAGAAGAGTGTCATTTTACTAAAATATTATGACGATCGTACATTAAAGGAAATTTCAGAGATATTAGACATCCCACTTGGAACCGCAAAGTCTGTCTTATACCGTGCTTTAGATAAGCTTCGCCAAAATTTAAAGGAGGTAGATAACTATGCATAACCATCTAAAGCAAGAGTTATCAAAAATTGAAATCCCTGTAGAGATTCATGAAAGAAGTAAATTGGGCATTAATAAAGCAAAGTCTGAAATGGGTGGTAAACTAAATCGTTTTGTAAAAAAACGATTGGCTATAGCTGTTATTTCTACTTGTTTAATGATTCCAACAGGTGTATTTGCTTACCAGGCGTTACTTGCCGATAATTTATATGGTTCATTTGATAATCTAAAAAAACATGTGGCAAATGTTACAATGGAAAGTTACTTATTATTTGATGCAAAACTAAATCAAGCAAAAGGTGACCTAGGAAAAGAGGAATTTGAACAATTTAAAGATTTACTAAATGTATTTACAAGTGCAAAACTTGAATATGGTGATAACAACGGAAACATAGATTATTCTCAAGTCCCTGCAGAACCATTAGAGAAAATTAAAGCAGCTATGTACGAAGTTCAACCATACTTTGACAAATTAAACGGACTCCCATCAAGTAAAGAGGTTTTAACAGCTGAAGAATATGAACAATATATTCAAGCCCTAATGACCTATGAAACGATTATGGCACAACTAGGGGTCTCAAGTATTCCTGAGGTCGATATAATTCCTACAGAGTTACAAGAGGAATTCTTAGAAGCTCAAGAATACTTAATTTATGTAAATGAAAAACAACTTGGAAATTGAATTATAGATATGGATGTATTATAGATGAGTGGACATACCTCGGTTAAATCAATAGAATTGAGTATAAGAGAGGACGTGTCCGACCATGAGTCAAAAAAAGTACAATAAAGAATTCAAACAAACAGTAGTCGAGCTTTATCGCTCGGGTACACCGGTCAAT
>NZ_JBSSFD010000084.1:0-5113 GCF_054062295.1 Lysinibacillus sp. TE18511 | reverse complement strand
TCGACGTTGACGTGTCATAGTAGCACGCTCCTTTTTTTAATAGTCTAAGTTTACAACCCCTTATTTTATCTGTCCAACTTAGTGTAGCCTATCCAGAAGATGATTTTCAAGGTTGTATAGAATTATTTATTGTATCGGGGGAATCTAGAGGTCTTGGGGTTGGAAAGGCTCTAATGAATGATTTGTTTAATTATACGCAAAGTATGGATGTGAAATCTTTATATTTATATACAGATAATAGATGTAACTATGGATATTATGACAGTCAAAACTTCGATCGTATAGGTGAAAAAGAAATTCAATTTGATTCAACAAAGGAAAAACTTAACGTGTTTTTATATGGTTATGATTTTTAATTAATAGCGATAAGGAGCTGGACAATTCGCTTGGCACCTATGCCAACACCTATAGAAACTATATTAAGCATAAAACAAGCGTACACTGTATGACAGGTGTGCGCTTGTTTTCGCTTATTTTGTAAATGGTAGCTACGCGTTGCTGTTTGTGAGCTATTTCTTTTAAGAATCCCTTGCACGCTATACGAAAACGGAAAACTTTAATAGCATTTTATTCAATGCCCCGTACAAGTATAAATATTCAAACATATGATAGAAAGATTCTAAATTCATAAGAAAGGGAGAACAGAATGTGTAAAAATCATATTTTTGATTATATTATTATCGGAGCAGGCACTGCAGGTGGAGTTATTGCAAAAAAACTTACTGACGATAAGAGTACAAGTGTATTAGCACTCGAACCAGGTACAAATTTAACGAAGCAACTTAGTAGTCCCTCGATAGAAGTCGCACTGAATTTAGCGAATGATAATAAGTTTTCGTATAATATTTTGTCGAAAACAGAGCAAGCACTTGGTCGTCAATTACGATTAGCAGGTGGTAGAGCAATCGGTGGCAGTTCATCGCATAATGCGATGTATGCCGTGCGAGGCAGTAGAGAGTTATATAATGAATGGGGAAAATTAGTAGGAAATCAGTGGAGCTATCAAAATATTGCCCCACTATTCATAGAAAATGAAACGTATACAGGAACTTCACAAAATCCAAATCAGCGGGGAACAGACGGACCTATTTTTATCCGACAACAAATTACGCCTGCAAGAGGACTAATAAACACACTCACGCAGGCAACTTCTGATGTGTTAAACATTCCGATTGCTAGAGACTATAATACTGGGATAAGAGATTGTACATTTTTAAAATCTCAATTTTTACAACAAGAAGTAGACGGGGGATTTGTTCGTTCCTCTACCGCTACAGGTTATTTAAACGAAACGATTGTTACACAGGGCGATCAAATTGACTCAGATGAGTTTGGTGTAGATGGAAGGAAATTAATGATTTTAACAAAAACAACGGTAAATAAAATCCTTCTTCAGAAAAAAGGTGAAGATTATGTTGCATATGGAGTAGATTTTGTACGAAATGGTAATTGTCAAAAGGCTTTTGCAAGAAAAGGTATTATTGTGGCAGCAGGTGTTTTCTCTCCTACTATTTTACAACGCTCAGGGATTGGCAAGCTAGAGGATTTAGCAGCTGTAGGTGTACCAGTCCTCATTGAAAATGAACATGTTGGGCACAATCTTCAGGCACATCACGCAGTTGGGATGGGAGTAGAAGTTCGAACAGACCGACTGTTACCGATATTGTTTGCAGATCCGAATGAACCCATTGCATTGGGCGCCTTTAAAAAAGTAAATGGACCTGGACGTAATATTCAATTAATAGGTGTTCCAGCGCCGCTTTTTGTACCAAACCAAGATGTACTTATTAATAATTGGGGATTCAACATCAATAATCTAAGTAACGTAATGAGTTTTGGCCTTGTCAATTTAAACCCAAAAAATCGAGGCGAAATTGTCATTGCTCATAGTGATCCTGAGGCGACACCAACACTTCAATTTAACCCATTAGATAATGACGATGACCTTAATTTTATCATCGATCATTATATTGAAGTTTATAATATTGTGCAAAAAGCTAAACAGTTAGATCCAGCAGGTATTTATCGTACGGTGTATCCTAATGAGGCGATTTTTAAGTTAACAGATGAAAACGAAAAACGAAGTCAACTGGCTAATTTTGCGAAAGCCTCCTATATCAGTTTTGAACATTATGGCGGGCAATGTAAGATGGCAAAATCGATTCAAGAGGGCGTTGTTGATGGGTTCTTAAATGTATTTGGGACAAAAAATTTAAAAGTAGCAGATCTTTCAGTTTCACCTATTTTACCTGATGGAAATACAACCCTTGCTGCTCAAATGATTGGCTTAAATGCGGTGAAATTCATTCAAAATGAACAACAAACACATACGATACAAGATTATGAATTCCAATTTTTCACGGACAAGGATGAATAATTATCATTGAGGACAATTAATGGGAATAATTGATCGAAAAAGATATAGGAACAATAGCTACAAATAATTCATAAATTGCCCCCCTAGAGATCGAACACTAAACAAACCTCCCACTGTCCGATAAAAAACCCAGGTAGAGAAAACGTTCATATATTGTTTTTCTCATGTAATACTGGTATAATTTTGGGAAATTTTATATAAAAGAATAGTTACATCGGGGGGCCAATTTGCTTAAAAGAAAAATCTGGTGCAAAATTTTATGCTCCATGTTAGTGATAATGATCTTGAATTCATTTTCATTAAACAGAACAGGTGACGATGAGTATAAAATAGATGAACCTAGCGAGAGGGTTTCTCTAGCATTACCGAATTCCACACAATTACATTTGGAAGCCAATGGTTTACTACTGCAAAAAACAACAAGTTCGTATAAAACGTATATTCGTTCAATGGATCAAACAACGGTCTATAATTTATTTGAAGATGGAGAAAACATGGGCTCCATCAAGGTTACTGTTCGAGAAATCGATAATGGGGATTTTTTCATTTTCACTCAATTACAAAACAAAAGCAGTAAAGGGTGTAGTGCTACAATCTCATACCCTATCAGCGGAAATGTACGGTATGATTTGATAGATTTCGAACGACATGAAATTCAACATGAGCACGATAATGTATCTGGCGTAGATCCAACCACTTATCCTATCGGTCTGTTAAAAATAAAGGAAAACGAAAACCTAGTTACTAATATGATGATAAGCCGAAACTACGTAACGAAAGAACTGATTAAAAAGTATGAAAACGGAGACAAGAGTGTGGTCCGGGAATTGACGAGTGAAAATAAGTCCTTGGAATTAATTAAAGATAATAAAGGTCTTACTGTAACTCTTCCACTTCACTCAGTGGGAAATGATTTATCTGAAAACTGGATGTTAGTTTCACAAGAGCCTCTGTTTAAAAAAGACAAAGCTCTCGATGAATGGATAAGTCAAAGTACCAAATATTACAAAGAAACTAACAAATGGTATACAGCCGAAGGGCCTTATACAAAACTCCCATGGTCGATCGAACCTGAAACAAAGTTAGGATATGGGAGAAACCTAGTGAGGGTCCAAGATAGAAAAGCATTAAATTACTATGAAACTACACAGGAGCGATACTTCTACGATTTGCTATTAAATTCTGTTGCTAACTTATTTATTTTTCAAGAAGATAAAAAAGGGTTATGGGAAACGGAATATACGAGTACGTGGTTGAAAAAGGATTACGGAATCAATGCTCCCTATATCGATACTAGGCATAACGAAAAAATCGCGTTATTCCTAAAAGAAACTGGGGACATGCTTGACATCAAAGAACTCAAAAACTCAACCATCATCTATGCGGATTTCTTGGTCAATCAGGCGAAAAATGGAAACATAATTGAAGTTCCCAAAGGTGGTTACCTTGTGACCGATTATTATTCCCCTCTGCAGATAAAGAAGACACATGTATCCTTAAATCACGCTTTAGGAGAAATGAATTTCTTACTAGAAACCTATCAACAAACAAAAGAAGAATCCTATTTAGACGTAGCCAGAAATATGAGACGGGGCGTTGAAAACATCGGAGAAAAATGGTTACGAGAGAATGGGGATGTGTGGTATCAAGTAAATGGTGATTTCACTTTTGAAGGAACTGATTATCCTCTCTTGACATTAGAAGATTTACTGAAGTCTCAACAATCATGGGAGGCAGTTGGAGAAAAACGAAGTGAAATATTTGATCGTCTCATTCGTTCGAAGGCACAATATCTTGTGGAAAGCAAACAGGAAATTCTTCGACCGGTAGCGAATTCTCTCATCAATCAAGGATTTGGAGATATCATTGAAGGATACAATAATATTCCTAAGTTCTAATAAACCTCATTATGCAAATAAATTAGGAGGTGATACGATGAATAAATGGCTAAGAGGTTGGAGCATATTCATTTTTTCAATTGGAGGAATAGTGATATTACTAATATTCGGGACTGTCTTTTCATTATTTAATTATAAGGCATCGTTGATACCAGATGAAAAAGAGGAGGAAAAGGTAATTTCACAAGCAGAACAATATATACAAGAGAAATATCCAACTATGAAATACGAAATCTCTCATGTCCTTTATGATAGTGATGATCAATACCCTGATTTTGAATATGCTGCAATGATTTTAAATACAGAAACACAAAAAACGTTCCAGGTTTATGAAAATAAAAATACGAAACAAATAGAAGACGATGTAACAATTCAAGAAGAAGCAAAATTTATAGAACAATTAAGACCAAAAGTTCATAGTTATATAACTAAAACATTTGGGGAACCGGAAAGTATTTCATTTACGCCTACCTATCATACAAGAGGTACACCTACGCTTAATATTAGGTTAAATAACGGAAAAGAAGAAGTAAACGAAGAAATGTTTCAATCTTTTATTGATTATTTACAGCATGAATTGAATGTTGAACATGCATATGTAAATTTTTTGTATGATAATGAAACTGAAGGATGGAGTACGGAATTTTAATTAAAGCAAAATATAACAGAATGAATGTGGATTATAAAAAGAAAGGAACAAAGTACAATGAATATTGAGTGCACGCGATATCGAGTGAAACAAAAGTAAGCCCGAAATATAAAAAAAGCGCACCTTCTCGGTACGCACGACGAATGGCCATCTATCCTATTTTTTTCGGATAGATGGCTATTTTGCACA
>NZ_JBSSFD010000083.1:0-5514 GCF_054062295.1 Lysinibacillus sp. TE18511 | reverse complement strand
TGAAGTTGATTAATATTAGCTTATTTGTCTTATAAGTTAAATCGAGAACAATTAGATGTACAGAGATAATAAAGTTGTTTTAAAAACGCCGGTCACGTTATTCAGCAATTGGGCCAGATTATTATCTTATTATCGAATAAAAACTTAAGTGTTGATGAAGCAACCAGATGTGGTTGTTTTTTTGTATTTCGGAAATAATCAACAGATAAATGATAATAATGCACTTTAATATAATAGTGAGATGTTCGAGTTGCAAAGCAAGGGATTGGCTGTTGCAATGGAATGGCCCCTTCATCTTTATCTAGATAAAATATATAGATAATTTATTTTTGTATTTTGTCTTATATCATAACAAAAGTAGAAATTTCTACTTTTGTTAGGTATACTTTTTTATTTATCTTCATGAAATGCTTCAACCATAAACTCAAACTGACGTTGCTGACGATCTGTTAGTTCATTGTGCACATAACTATCAATCAGTTTCTGTAAAATGACATAGGTTTTACCTTCATCCATAAAGGACCCTAGTAAATTGATTTCACTATGAATGACAGATGGTACTTTAATACTCTTAGTACTGTTCGTCTTCCCAACACCTAACTTTTTACGAGGTACGGGTGGTTCTACTTTTAGCACCTCTTTTACTAGTTCAACTGGAGTTAAAGTCGCTTCGGGTTTCGCTATTTCATTGTATCCAAAATCCAAATCTTGTGTTTTTTTTACAGGTATAGCGGGTTGCATGACAGGCTTTTTTTTCTTTTTGATTAATCCACCTTTTTCATTAGTCATACTTACCAGCCTCCTCAAATTGGTCAAGTTTTTCAAGTAGCTCCTCTACGACATCAATAAATACTTGGTGCGCTTTTTTATCGTGTTGGTCATTATTCGTAATACCCGTAACATCCCAAGCTTTTAAACGCTCTAAATGTTTCACAATATTACCCATTACGTTATCATCCCCAAACATTTCTTTGGCACGCTCAATTGTCGACATATCAACACGACCACCAGGACGAAGTAATACCGGCAACACACCTGCAACTTGAATATCCGCATCATAGTTATCTGCCATGAACTGTAAATATTTCACGTAAGTTTCAGCACCTTCAAGTGATAATTCCTGTGCTTGTAGAATAATTAGGACATAATCAGCGGCCATCATGGCATTATCCGAGAAATCACTAATTGTTGGTGGTACGTCGATGAAAATATAGTCATATTCATCACGAATAGGATCTAGAAGCTTCTTCAAATAAGAAACTTGTTCGATTTCCTCTTTAATATTGGCATATAAAAATTTCGGTAAGTTTTTAAATGAAACTTGTGCTGGAATCATATGTAGGCTATCTGTTACTTGTACAATACACTCTTTTAAAGAGGCGTTTTTAAAGCCATCAAAAATACTTGTATTAATTTCAGTCACACCAGTGGAACGAGCAATGAGTGTACTTGCATTTCCTTGTGGGTCCATATCAACTAAGAGCACTTTTTTTCCTTTTTCAAAGGCAAGTTCCCAGCTTGCCATAACAGATACCTTTGTTTTCCCTACGCCACCTTTAAAGTTCCCAACAACAATTGTAATCGCCATTTCTTCATCTCCCCATCTATTGTGATTTTCGATTTATTAAATAATAAATAAAGTATAACTTAGTTAAAGGTACTTTGCAAAATACTTCTTTGCTAAATTCTACTTTTGTGTATTTAATCTGGTAATAATAGTTATTTTTCAGTAATAGATCATGTGAAAAACGCTGAAATTACATATAATGATATTCCGTTAAGACCTGTCTTCTTAAATATTAACTATTTTAATAAAGAAAATGGACCCAATTTTCTTTACTTAGGAGAACAAAAAGTAGAAATCGTATCTATTATAAAAAAGGAGCTTGATTTACATGCAAAATAGTCCAGAAAAGATATTTGTTAGTTACAGCTGGGATTCAAAAGAACATCAACAATGGGTTTTAGATTTAGTAAAAAATCTTCGTCAAGAGGGCTTAGATGCAAATTACGATCAGGGTATTACAGCAACATCGACAGTTAATTTGAATCAAATGATGGTAGAACATATGCGAGATGATGACTATATCTTGATAGTGCTAACTGAAAAACACACTGCTAAAGCCAATGATTTTGTGGGAGGGGGGGTTTTGAAACAATTCTTTCTCTACCAATTATCTAGCAGCATCTGGATAAATTAATTATACTTATTCGACAACCGAATGTTCTTCAGAAAACGATACCGTTTCATTTACAGGGGGTTAATTATATTGACCTTTCAGATAACAGTAACTTTGAAGAGAAGTTTGAAGAATTGATTTATCGACTTCAAAAAGTACCTATGTTTGATTTAGGTGTCCTATTGGAAAAAAGAGAATTCGACTGCCTAAAAATCAGGAAAAAAATGCAACGGTGCATGTTATGAATGATATAAAAATTCCAAAATTGAATCCACCTACAGACTTAGAGAAAAATAGTTTTATAGAAGAGAACTATCAATTAATTATAGAGGAGCTAGAGGACATCTTAATAACGATACAAAATCAAAATTCAAATTTCATATATCAAAAGCAAAATATAAATAATTGCAAGATTGTATATGGTCTTTATTTGAATGGTAAAAATTTGAATAATTTAAAGGTATGGCTAGGTAATTTTTTTAGTCCAATTAAACAAATCCAATTTTCAATTGGTCGATATGTGGAAGTAAATAATGATAATAGCATGAATGGTTCAGTTAATGTAGAGGTAGACTTAGATTATAATTTATCATTAGGAATGCCGATGAATATGTTTTCCTCAAATAAGAAAAATATGAATTATAAAGAAGTTGTGAAAGAAATTTATGAACATCATATACTACCATATTTAAATAAAAGTGCATATAAACATATTATTTTAGTGTTGTCGTATAGCAATATGATTGAAAATTCCTCTTGTAACAAAAATGTAATATTTGCCCAAATTATTAACAAAAGTAGAAAAGTAGAAATTTCCACTTATGCGATAAATATAACTACTTAACAAAAGTAGAAATTTCTACTTTTGTTATACTTATATGGATTAGTGCCTTTTTTGTAACTCCTTGAGAGAGTAAGCATAAGGGCTTTTTTTTTTTCTACGATAAACAACCAGTTTTGAATTTCTACTTAGCAAAGGTAGAAAAGTGGAAATTTGCAATTTTTACTCGAAATCAACTTTCTCACAAAAGTGGAAAATTAGAAATATGCGAAAAAGCTTCGTTCTATAAAGCTTTTTTCTTAGTTTACAACACTATTATTTTATGGTTTAGTAGTTAGTAATTAAAAGTTCAAGGCAAAATAAAAAAGTCATTCCTCTTAGTCTTTGGCGAGACAGGAATGACTTGATAAATGTCTGAACGATCACAACTAAATAGGTGAACGCCAGATGTACTTTTTATAACCATTGTGCTGGTAACACTGTGGTTATCTGTTTAATTTAAACTATAGATGTACTTATTATAACAAGACAGTCTCTTATTTTCAATATAGATGATTGAAAATAGTTTTTGTGTGCTCTTTTTTAAGTATGTCTAAAATAATTGTAGTCATTGGCGTTCACCGAGATCTTCGGAGGTGGGTACTGATGGCTATTTTTTCGCTTCAGGAGCAAGTAACGGACGATAAATTAACACGTGTCATCAATACACTGATGCACGAGGGATTAACGACATATAAAACAAAATATTCAAAGGTACCTCTATCAAAACGAGTAGGTGCTGCAAAGGCAGATCATCGCCATAAAAAAGGTGCTGTATTTGCTGTGCGTGATAAAAGTAATTTTACTTCTGCAGGTGTGAAGGGATATATCATCACATCGAAGGAAACATTAATTGAACAGGCTGATAAAATCACACATTTTACACCAAACGTTTATAGACGCTATCAGTATGCTGATCAGGACCGTCGTTTTATTAAAGGCTTTGTGGAGGAAAATCTACAGCAAATTAATGCTTTTGTCGTTGATATTGATACGAAAAAGCATAGTGTGCAAGATATTCTATTAACTTGTTTAGATGAAAGTATTGGCCAACCAACGCTTGTACTGTCATCAGACCGTGGCTATCAGGTTTTCTTTGTACTTGAGACACCTATTTTTATATCTAATAAAAAAGAGTTTCTTAGTATTAAAGTGGCCAAACGTATTTCGGACAATATTAAACGCAGTTTGCAGTCCATTGATGCTGATCTATACTGTAATGATTTCGGTTTTTTCCGTACACCAAATAATCGAAATATTGAGTGGTTTGATGAAACAGCACTGTATACGCCAGCCGAGCTTATACAGTGGTCACAGCGGCGTGATGCTGATTTCGGACGTTCTTTATATGTTGTGCCTAAAAAGATGCAAGTAACATCTTTAACTCAATCTGAATGGTTTATAGAGTTGATTCATGCAACAGATGTAAAAGGTGAGAAAGGCCAAATTGGGCGAAACAATGTATTGTTTACGCTCGCTTTAGTATGCCTTCAGGACGGAAAAGAAAAATCTTATACATATGATTTACTAGATGAATATAATTCGAATCTACGATATCCGTTACCTATACATGATATGCGAGCAATTATTGCTTCAGCGTATTCTGGTCGTTATAAGGGTGCCAAGAAAGAATATGTAGAGCAACTACTTGCATTATATGTACAGGGAGCAGAAGACAAACCGTTATATTTTGGTACTAAGGTTTGGTACAAGTTTAAAAAGTCTCGTGAGGATCGAGTACGTAGTCATTACGAAGAATGGGAAGAAGATATGATTCAATATATTACTGCAGAAAAATCGACTTCTGAACCGTTTATTTGGCGTACCCAAAAGGAGATTTGTGAAGCGATGGGGATTGCTAGTAGTACGCTTAATAATTTGATCAAAGCTTCCACACGATTATTAAAAACAACGACAGGTAAAGGTTGTCGTGCCAAAACAGGTTGGACAACTGTTGAATTGTATATTGAATATATTATTCAGCTTAAAAAGGATACCGCAATTCGGTTCACTAAATATATAGAAGAAACGATAGGTGAACAGGTTGTAAACCTAGATAGTATCGGTGGCTACCGTCGCTTAATTAATTACTTTGAGAAACTTAGTAAAGACAACAATTCTAATAGATACCTACTGATAGACAAAATAAAAAATAATACTGGTTAAATTAATACTCCACTCTGCCTTTACATACTTCTTTTTTCCTTTTTGTTTTTATCGTATAGATTCAGTTATAGTTCCTAGGTTTAAACTAGTTATAATTGCTAATTTAATTATGTACATTCCTGCTTGAATAAAGATGTACAAAAATGCTCTTCCATTTCATACTAATACCGAGGTGTTAGTATGCATATTCAACTAGAAATTGAGACAGATTTTAAAATCAATAGTCTTTCAGATTTAGCCAATTTTAAACAAGTAATGGAGCATTTAAACATGAAGATTAATAAAAGTAAATTAGCAAGGGATATGGGCGTAGATCGACGAACAATCGATAAATATCTAAATGGCTTT
>NZ_JBSSFD010000082.1:0-6014 GCF_054062295.1 Lysinibacillus sp. TE18511 | reverse complement strand
CATGCACCTCTCATCAACCGGTAACTTTCTGTTCGTAAAAATAATTGATACTATTTCTTTTCATAGCCTTTGTTCTATACAAATATTTTTGAATTATCTTTCATTTTACAGAAAAAAATTTCTTTGTCAATATTATTTTAAAAATACTGACCCTCAGTTTGACCCAACATGAGAAAAAAACCTCTTTTTTGAGTGATAACAAGTTATATTTTTAACTCTTTTATCCCTGCTTTTAATATGTCTGCATCTATTTTTAATGTTTTCCAGCTGTCTTTAGCTGATTTCAAGTTAGGTAGTAAAAATTTAAATTTATTTTGTTCCGCTTTATCAGATGCATTCTCGATATGTCTCAGTACCCCCGAATATTGAGAGTCTAAGTCATTCCATTGCGTAGACATAAAAGTAAGAGCATTAATAGAATCATCGAGTGCATTGTACATCTCACTAATATTACTATGTGCAACTCCAACTACACGATTTAATGTTATTTTATAATCAACAGTCTGTTTTAATTGTGCTAAAAACGGTTCTAATTGACCTAATTGATCTCTTGCTACCCCCAGCATTATACCCCCAGCAATCCATGTAGGAATAGAAGGCACAGATACTGTTATTATTCCATCAGACTCTAATTTCTTATAATAGTTTACTGATTCTAAAACTTCATTTAGGCGCTTTTGATCATCCTCAACTGCAACCCCTTGGTTTTTTAAAATCGACTGTAAAAGCTCTTTGTTACTACCAAATGCTCTAACATCTGGTCCAATATCATTTCTTAATTTAGTTAATTCTTCTATTAATTGTTGTGCATACTTTTGATTTAGTTGAATCTCTTCTCGTAAATCTGTAATCCCTTCTATTAAGGTCTCTCCATCTCCTGTATTTATTGCATCTACAATTATGTCATAATAATTTTCAAACTTTGTATCGTATTCAATAATACCTGTCAATGTATCTATAAGCTGTTTTTTTACTTTTGTATCCCATGTAAGAGCGTGTGCTCTTGCATCCTTTTGGTCTTGTACAATTTTACCTGGTAAATCCGGATATCCACTAATATTAATTCCTTCAAAGTTTACATCCGGATTCTTAATTAACATATAAGAATAAGCATTCATAGATTTTGCAAAAAGTCCCGCCTTTTGCAAGGTTTCTTTCATCTTCGCTTCGTTTCCTGAAAGAGACGTATCACTATTGCTTGTTTGCTCAATTTTACTTGTCTCTGCAAATGCTGCTACTGGAGAGATTACAGAGGTTGTTGTTAAAGTTAAAAATGTCGATACAGCGAGTACTTTGTAAAGAGATTGTTTATTCATTTTATATTCCTCCCTATATGTATTTTATTTCTAATTATTATCTGCTTGTTTAAAAGCAATGTCTTTTGCAATAAATTCCGCATCTTTATGAATATCATTCCAACTTTGTTTAGCCGCTTTTAAATCATCAGGTATTAAAGAGAGCTTATGATCTTGCATTTGATCGATATTATCATATAAGTCTTTATAATTTGCCCCCATTGTATTCCATTGTTGTTGAATATTCGTTAGAGACATTATTGCTTGATCCACTGTTTGGTATAGGTATGTCAAAGTGTCTTTTGCGTTAGTAAGTGAAATAACTGCTTGATTAGCAAAATCGGCTTTCATAGTTAATTCCCCGATTTTATTCGAAATTTCGTTGTAGGAATTCATATGATTAGATGCCGTAACACCAGCTGCTGTTCCTAAACCAATACCAGCTGCACCGAGAGCTGTAAGGCCACCTACAACAGCCGGAGTTGCTGTTCCACCAGTCACAACAATTACTACCGCTCCTGCAATAGTTCCTATAACTAAAATAGCTGCTCCCAATCCACCACCTATTGACCATGCTAATACATTGTCAAAATGTGCTTTTTGAGTGGAACGTAGATTCTCAATTTCAGTTTGGAGTTGTGGAACCAATGCTTGTTTTCCGGCCATTATTGCCGTTAATCCACCCTTCCCATCTGGACCACCAATATTATTTTTAAAATCTATAGTATTTGTATATAGCTTTGTTTTGAAGGCTTCCAACATCTTAATTACTTCTGTAACTTCTTTTGAATTCGTATCAATCGTACTAATTAAATCACCAATACCCTCTTTTAGCCCTTCCTTATCTTTCTTTTGTACAGTATCTATTAATGTGTCGTAATAATTATTAAATTGTTCATCATAATTTACAATGTTACGTGCTGTCTTTTGAATTTTTGGCTTCGCTGTATCTAACCAATAATTCGCATTGATTCGAGACAGTTCCTGATTAAGGTGAATATTTTTGATTAATTCTCCCCCATCAGAACCTAAATCAATATTGGATAGATTTACATTCGGCTGTTTAATCATTGTTTTTGCGTACAAATCCATTACAAGAATATGAGACCCTGTTTCAGCTAACGCTTTCTTCAGTCCTTCAGGTCCTAATGCATAATAATTTCCTATTTTTTGTTCTTGAACGACCTGCTCTTGCGCAAACACTTGAATAGCGCTACTGTTTGTTGCGGTTATAACCGTTGACAAAGTGACCACGGTTAACACTTTAAATGGTAATTTCTTCATATTATCTCCTCCCAAGCATCGACAGATTTTCAAATTTCACTTTTATTAATTTCACGAGTATTAAAATTTATCAGTTTGTTCCTCTAGTTGACTTATTACATTTTTCAATCGTCTTAATGTATCTTTTTGAGATAGATTGTTAGTAGTATCAGCATCAGTACTTAATTTTGTAATACTACTTTTTATTAAACTCAAATCTTCTTTATAACGTTTCAATAGGTCAAGTTCTACATCCACTTGGCTAGCAAATGTATGCAAATCATGTTGCATAATAAGAATCATTGATTTTTGTAAATCTGCTATCGTTAGTTTCGTTGTTAAATCATATAATTTTTGATTTTGTTGCTCTAAATCATCTAAATATGCTCGTTGTTCTGCCTTTAGTTTATTAACTTCAGCAAAGGTACTATATGTTTTTTTGATTTTTTCCGGGTCAATTGCTTTCATAAGGTCATACTCTTTCGCTTTTGTAGCTGCTGCTGCAGCAATTTCACCTTTATTATTTTTCTCAATTGCTTCACGAGCTTCTTTTTTAACAGCTTCAATTTCTAAAGCAGATTTACCCTTTTCTTTTGCTTCTTGCTCTGCTTTTTTTTCTGCTTCTAAAATAGCGTTGTTAATTTCTTTCCCTTTGTTATACGTTGCCGCCGCTGTTTGAGCAGCTGGATCAATGATATCTTTTGAAAGACTATAGATCTCTTGGAATATCTTAAGTCCTTGTTCATTTAAAGCTCCTGGTAGAAATGCTATTTCTTGCAAATTATTTTGAATCGATTTTTTAGTATCTAGTACTTCACCTTTTAGCTTGTCTATTTTCCCTGTTCCTTCTAAACTAAGTACTCCCAAAGCTTTTGCCACATCAGTATCGAGATCTTTAAGTTTTTTATCAAGCTGTAATTGAAGATCTGTTAATTCATTAATTTGATATTGAACATTTTCTTGATTTGTCGTAACCATCTCTTGAAGGACTTCCAGTCTATCCAAGAAACCTTCTTTATCTTCCTTGTTATCTACATATTCTTTTAATGTTGGATAATAGCTATGAAATTTAGTGACAAATCCATTACTTTTAGAATTAATTAGAATTAACTTTGGATAAAGTTCCGATGACCATTCTTTCATATCTTGTTTTATTAAGAATTGTTCTGTATTTAAAGCTGGTACTTCATCTAGCTGTACATTAGGTTTCATTAAAGATTGGTCGATATACATTTGGATTAATTTAGATTGTGCACCTAATTTTCTTAAAGATGAAGAAAGAGTCATGTTCTCTTCTTGAATTTCTGCTTGAGCAACAGGCGTTGCAAAAGTATGTACTGGAATAACTCCCGTAGTAACAATGGATGTGATCATTAATCCTGTAATTAATTTCTTTTTCATTCTATTTACCTCCCTATTTGATATTTTCCACTATAATTCATACGTTTTTTTACATTTTGAGCACTCCTAACTTACTTAAGTTTAGGAAAGATTCTTTCTATTCCCTATGATGTAAATCTTAGTCATAGACACAGTTTTTAGCAAATAACAGCGAAAACAACCTATTTCATGTATAAAATAGGTTGTTTTCTGTTGTTTCAATTCTGAAAACGGATTAATAATAGCAATATTGATATGAACGTGTCACAATTAAGCGAAATTCAGTTGTCAGACGACTAAATATTGACATAATTTTGTTAATAATGGGGGGATTAAGTGAATTGGAGTAATTCTTTAAAGGTTTGACATATTGATCCCAATAAGACTTTTTTGTTAATAGATATTAACTGTGAGATGGTACCTACTTAATTTTCATTACTGAGGGGTATCCTTAACTTGTAGTTACAAGGCACTTTTGAGATTTTTCATGTTTCTAGATTGAAGCGTAAAGAACCAATTGCTTATTTAAGATGGGCAATTGGTTCTTAGATTAGATTTTTGATTTGTTTAGTAGGAACTTATTAGCCCCGATTTGAAAAGGGTTAGGTTAAGATTGGACTTTCATCCAGCGCGCATTTCTTCCTTTTGAAATAAGTTTAATTTCACCTAATAATTGCAAATTAGTTAAAGTTTTACTAATTGTACTTTCTGCTATATCTGGATAAATGCTTCGAATGCATTCTTTTGTAAAAGGTTGTTTTTGATTATGAATGAAATTCTGAATTCGCTCTACCTTAGTATATTTACATATAGAATCCAATACTCTGCAATGTAGATCTTTATAAACCTCTAAAATAATCATTAAGAACTCTTGTAACCAGAAGCTAATATTATGCCCATTACAGTACCAATTAAGCGATGATTTAAATATGGCTTCATGGTATTCTGATTCTCTTTTCTTTATATATTCATCTAAACAAACATATTTTACAAATGTATATCCACTTTTCACCAATAGTAATTGCATTAACATAAGTGTTAATCTCCCATTACCTTGACTAAAAGGGATTATGCAATAAAAATTCAATATAAAACGAGCTATTAATATAAGTGTAGGTAACTCTTTTTTACGGTTTAATAAATTGTACTGGTTGCATAATTGTTCTACAGCCTGTGGAATATTTTCAGGTGGAAGAGGGCGATAACAAATCGTGTGCATCCCTTTTTCAGGAATTCCTAGGATAGAAAATGGCTTTTGGCGCCATTTTGCACTGTCAGAGGTATTATAATGAATTAATTGAAAATGTAATTCTTGTATAGTATCTGGACTTATGGAAAAAGTACAAGATTTTTTTTGTACAAGAGCCAAAGTTTCATAATAACAAAATATCGCATCTTCCGAAATTGATTGGGGTATCATATCATCTAAAATAAGTTCTTTTAATCGCTTATTTGAAACTTTTATATCCTCATAAACTGAAATATAGTTTTTTATGTATTGTAGGGGTATAGCTTTTTCAAGGCAAGTGAATATATCAGGTTTTTGCTCTTGATAAGCGGTCAACATACCTTTATATTCACTAATTTCACTGACTAAGTTTATTAGTTGTTGATCAATATTTATGTACTGGTCTTCGAAAAAATTTCTCATTTTGTTCCTCCTGTTACTAGTTCTTAATGCTCTATTACAATAATAAATTTTCTGTTTTTTGGGATTTTCTAATGTTATTCGAGTATTACTATTCAAATAACATCCTGTTTAATAGAGTTTTTACTTTCTAAAGAAAGAGGATTAATTTATATTTTTGTATAAAGTTAGACTTTGAAATCACTGTTTTATTCCATAAAAATGGATTTATTGTAAATATAGACGTTAGACATTATTAAGTATCGGAATATTATCCTTTAAATGTACTGATTTATTATTATTTTCTTTGATTTTTTTATGTATTTTTCTTACAGTTGTAATACGTTTACTAAATGTAAGCCCGTAATCAAATAACGCATATAAACAACCAGGCACCTCCGGTACGATGATAAATGTATCAAATTAGAGGAGGTGCTTCTTTATGTCAA
>NZ_JBSSFD010000081.1:0-6226 GCF_054062295.1 Lysinibacillus sp. TE18511 | reverse complement strand
CAAAATAGCCATCTATCCGAAAAAATTCAGGGTAGATGGCCATTAGTCGTGCGTACTGAGAAGGTGCGCTTATTTTTTTATATTTCGGGCTTACATTAGATACATTAATTTGATTGACATAATAGTTTTTCAACAACATAAAAGCCCTCTCCACATAAAGTGGAAAGGGCTTTTATAGTTACTGTGCATCATTGCCAACAGAGTTATCTTTATCGTTATCTGTATTGTTATTAGTTAGACTAGTAGATGTTTTATCTCTTTCAAGATGGTTATTAAGTGTTTCCGATATTTCATCGACCGATTCTTGGTTTAATTTATAGTAGTAAACACCAGTAGACATATCATCTGAACCTTCTAGTGTTAAAGAATCGATACGTGGCATTCCTTGTGTTAAATAAGATAGGAATGATTTCATCTCACTGAATGTCATGTTTGTCTTCATGTTATCGCCAAGCGCTTTAATGACATCATCGTATTTTGCAATAGATTCTACAGAAGAAGCTTTACTGATGATGGCCGTTAAGATCTCTTGTTGACGTTTACCGCGTTCAATATCACTGTCTTGCTTACGCGTTCTTGCAAGTGCTAGTGCTTCACTACCATTTAAATGCTGTAAACCAGGCTCTAAGTTAATTGCATTGCGATCGAATTCGTCTTTTTCGTGTAAAGCATACGGTACTTCAGCTTCGATTCCACCTAATGCATCAACAACGTCAATAAATGCGTTAAAGTTCATACGAACATAATAATCAATCGGAACTTCTAAAAATCCTTCTACCGTCTCAATTGTTGAAAGCGTACCACCATTTGCGTGTGCATGTGTAATTTTATCTTCATAGCCTAAATTAGGAATATAAACATATGAATCACGAGGGATACTTAGCATTTTAATCGTTTTTGTTTTATTGTTTAATGTTGCTAGAATTAGTGCATCGGAACGAGAGTTTTCAGAACCTTGCCCGCGATTTTCACTATCATCAACACCTACAAATAGGATGGAAACATTATCTTTTACTGGTTTTACTTTTTCTTCACGGAGTGAAGAAACTTCTCGACCCTCTAGTTCTTCATGTGCCGAGTTTACTGCATGTTCTGCTTGCTTCGTAATATAGACTGCGTAAGCCGTCACACATATTACTAAACTTGCAACAAGAAGAAGCGATACTTTAATAATTAGGGAAGATTTAGAAGACCTCTTCTTGCTTTTATAGTTAGTTCTATTTTTCATATTTGATATATTCTCCTCTGAATTTTGGGAATAATGATGGGATTAAACTAAACTTTATTCAAATACATTTAGATATAAACGATAAAATAGCTCAACATTAAAATTATACTATGGATATTTAGTTTTCGACAATTAAAACTATTTATTTCACAACAAATTCGATAAATTGCGCATCTTCAAAAGAAATGGTTGACTGCCCATTTGTCATTTCCGTCACCCAATTTTGGAACTGTTCTTCTTCCTCTTTTAGCACGGATACAATGATTTCGACGCCTTCCAAGTAGCGAATTTCTTCTAATGTATACGAAGAACCTCGAATTTCATTTTCTACTTTACCAAGCCATGTGTAATCAATGGCAATGTTCATAAAATGATGAAGCTTACGTTCAACTACTTGTGTAGCAAGTAAGCCTTCTGTTGTCGCCTTCCCATATGCACGAATAAGACCGCCACCACCAAGCTTAATGCCACCAAAGTAGCGTGTGACGACAACGACCGTATCCTTTAAACCTTGTTTTTTTAAGACTTCTAACATAGGGACGCCGGCTGTGCCACTTGGTTCCCCGTCATCATTTGCTTTTTGAATATGATCATGCTCTCCAATAATATAGGCTGAGCAATTGTGTGTCGCGTTATGATGTATTTTCTTTATGCGGTCAATAAAAGAAATTGCATCCTCTTCTGTTTCGACACGTTCTATATAAGTAAGAAAGCGAGATTTTGAAATAACAATTTCGCTTTCACCGAATCCTTTTACTGTTAAATAGTTTTCTCTCATCAGTATCAATCTCCTTTTAGGTAGAGTTCTATTCTATAATTTTCATAAAGAAAAAGCATTAAATTTTAACTGGGTGATGCTATAATAGGTATAGACTATAGAATATATGAAATTGGTCTATTAAAATAGTAAGTAATCATAAGACATTAGACTGGGGAGTACATTATGTTTTCAACTGATACCTTCGATTTAAAGTCGCTTGATGACATATTTAATCGAATGATAGATACAATCATGAGCTCAAAAGATGATATCTTTACTATAAGTGAACAAAGCCGAAGAAATTTCGAAGATATGCGAAAAGAGCTAGAAATTGTTCGAGAACAAGTTTCAATTGTGATTGATGAAGGTGATTCTTTAGAAAAAAGTACCCAGCTTGCTAAGCAAAGACTTGTGCTAGTGAGTAAAGCTTTTAATAAATATACCGAAGAACAAGTTCGAGAAGCATATGAAACTGCACAGGATTTTCAAGTGAAGCTTTCCGTTATTAGAACTCAAGAAAAGCAGCTGCGCGATAAAAGAGATGATCTAGAGAGAAGATTAAGAGGATTACTCGATACGATTGAACGAGCAGATCATATTGTCAATCAAGTAAATGTCGTTTTGAATTACTTAACTTCAGATTTGAAAAATGTTGGTTTAGCACTTGAACAAGCAAAAATGAAACAAGACTTTGGTATACGTATTATCGCAGCGCAAGAAGAAGAGCGAAAACGTTTATCTAGGGAAATTCATGATGGGCCTGCTCAGATGCTGGCAAATGTACTAATGCGCACTGATTTAATAGATAGAACGTATCGTGAGAAGGGCATTGACAATGCTTTGGCTGAAATTGCTGATTTAAAGAAAACGGTGCGTAATGCATTAACAGAGGTGCGACGTATTATTTATGATCTAAGACCAATGGCACTTGATGATTTGGGAATTGTTCCGACATTAAAGAAGTACGTATCGACAGTGACTGAATATAATCCTGGTGTTGAAGTTCATTTCCAATCGAGAAGCACCGAAAAGCGTATACCATCAAACTATGAAGTGTCTATTTTCCGATTAGTGCAAGAATGTGTAACTAATGCCATGAAGCACGGAAAATGTAAGGAGATTTGGGTAAAATTTGAGTGGTTGAACAATGCCGTAAATATCGTTGTAAAGGATGATGGCATAGGTTTCGATCCACAGGTAGTTAGAGATCATTCCTTTGGGATTTTAGGAATGAAAGAACGTATCGATATTTTAAATGGTACAATCTCCATTACAAGTGAGATAAATCGAGGGACGACGGTATTATTTAAAATTCCGTTATAGATGAAGCAATTGTTGGAGAAATTTAGGGGGTAAAGATAAATGACGAAGATTATTATTGTAGACGATCACCAGCTATTCCGCGAAGGAGTAAAACGTATTTTAGATTTTGAGGATACGTTTGATGTAGTAGCAGAAGGTGATGATGGTGCGGATGTGGTGTCATTATATGCTGAAAATCAACCAGATGTTGTACTAATGGATATTAATATGCCGGGTAAAAATGGAGTAGAAGCTACGGCTGATTTAATTAGTGAATACCCAGATGCAAAGGTTATTATGTTATCAATTCATGATGATGAAACATATGTAACACACGCGCTAAAATCGGGATCACTTGGTTATATGCTAAAAGAGATGGACGCTGACGAAATTGTTGAAGCCATTAAAGTAGTCGCAAATGGTGGATCTTATCTACATCCAAAGGTAACTAAAAATTTAGTAGCGGAATTCCGTCGACTTTCTGAGCATGAAAATAAAGGTAATTTCCATCAAACAGAAATTCGTCGCCCATTCCATTTACTAACAAAACGTGAATGTGAAGTATTACAATTATTAACAGATGGTCAATCTAACCGTACAATTGGTGAGACGCTGTTTATTTCTGAAAAAACAGTTAAAAACCACGTTTCAAGCATTTTACAAAAAATGAATGTAAACGACCGCACGCAAGCTGTCGTTACAGCTATCAAAAACGGCTGGGTTGAAGTACGCTAATTGCATAACATTAAATTAAAAGCTGTTTTAAAGGCTGCTATATTATGTAGTAGTTTTTAAAGCAGTTTTTTTTATGGTCGAACACCTGTAGCGGATCTTGTTAAAAGTGTAGCTATTTAACTTTAGAGATCACTCAATGTGCAACATTTTAAAATCGTGGGCGTCATATGAAAGATGTAGCACCCAAATGTTGAAAATTCACAACAAAATTCCTACAGTAGGATTTATATGCTACAATATGCGCGGGAGGTTTTTTGATGTTAAAGAAAAGTTTTCTAGCAGTTTTTACCTTATTAATGTTAACTGCCTGTGGTAATAAAGATGAAGAGATGAGTGCAGAAGATCGACAAAAAATCATTGATGATGGAACTGCCGGGTTTGAAATGCATGGTGGAGAAATAACAAAGGCAGAAAATATCCCTGCTGATGAAGAAAAAGCAATAATTGCTGCCTTTAATGAATATATTGCAGCTTTCAATTCAAAAGAAATTGAGCGTTATATGCAAACGCTCTCGAAGAATCCAAAAGGTTTCAATTATGAAGAAGAAAAAGAATTCACGACAGAAGTATTTAAACAAAATGACGTTAAACGAGAGGCTAAAAATACTACCATCGTAAAATATAACGCAAATGAAGCACAAGTCTATTCAAATTTAACCGTGCATTTAGTACAAACTAAAACAGATATTAAGCATGAAAGTGCAGGACAACAAGTTACGGTATTCGTCAAAGAAGATGGACTTTGGAAGGTCACTAGCGTCTTTTATATGGATGACACGCAATCAAGTACTAGCAAATAAAATGAAGATATCTTCATTCAGGTTTATCATTAAGGGTTGAGGTTGGGCGATTTTCTGAGATTAGCGTCAAAGGCGAGCTAAATAGAGGAACGAAGGCAAAAAGCATCACGCCCAACGACTCATCGGACTTGCCTAGCTGAAACGGAAATCAACCCCAAGTTATGGTGATGAGCCTTTTTTACTTAAAAGAAGGATTAATTAAATGAAGTTAAAGCCTCTGGCGGATGTTTGCTAAGAGCACTATACATAGAAAATGAATGTTAAATGAATGCTAAGTCTAACAATTTAGCAGATGTCTAGAATGATGAAAGAGTGAAACATACTTACTCCTATTCGACATTCAGACGAGATTACGCAATGTCGTAATTCATTTCACATTCATTTCTTTTTATTGTAAACTATGTAGAATAGGAGAGTGGACATGAATGAGGACAGCAATCGTAACAGATAGTACTGCGTATATTCCGGCTGAGGAACGAGCACGCTTAAACATTCATATGATTCCGTTAAGTGTAAATATCTCGGGGCAATTATTTGCAGAAGAAGTAGATATCACGGCATCTGAATTTTATGATAAAGTACGTGGGGCAAAAGAATTCCCAAAAACAACGCAGCCCCCAATCGGAGAATTTGTCTCTCTCTTTGAAGAGTTGGCAAACGAGTATGATGAGGTAGTATCTATTCATTTATCAAGTGGAATCAGTGGAACATATCATGGTGCAGTTCAAGCAGGCGAAATGGTGGAAGGCATTGATATGTACGCTTTTGATACTGAAATATCCTGTGCGGTACAGGGTTTTTATGTTTTACGAGCAGCTGAAATGGCTGCGCAAGGTTGTTCAGCAAAAGAAATACTTGCTACATTAGCGGACATGAAGCAGTATGCCCGAGCTTACTTCATTGTAGATGACTTAGCGCACTTACAACGTGGGGGACGTCTGTCTTCGGCAGCTGCATTAATTGGTGGCTTATTACAAGTAAAGCCTGTGCTTCATTTTGTGGACAAGGTCATTGTACCTTTTGAAAAAATTCGTACGCGTAAAAAAGCATTAAGGCGTGCGGAGGAGCTAATGGCTGAGGATGCTAAAAAGTATGAAGCAATGGACGCTGTTGTGATCCACGCCAATTGCCAAGCTGAAGCGGAAGAATGGCTAGCACAACTAGCGGCAACCTACCCAAACGTTAACTTTAAATTGAGCTATTTCGGTCCCGTGATCGGCACACATTTAGGTGAAGGCTCATTAGGGTTAGGCTGGATAAAAAAATAATCTTAGATGGGAAAGTCTCTACAGAAAAATGTAGAGGCTTTTTTTGTGTGCGCCTGGCATGCGCATGAACTATAGGGTGTAAGTCCCGAACCCCGAAGACAGAAGTAGAGGTTAGCCAAGAGCAAGGGTGTCC
>NZ_JBSSFD010000080.1:0-6508 GCF_054062295.1 Lysinibacillus sp. TE18511 | reverse complement strand
GCGTCCGATGAGCCGCTTCACTCGCGTTGCTCGCTCCAGGGTCTCATCTGTGACGCTGATCCCCAAGGAGTCGCCCAGCCTCCACTCCAATCAACACTAATATATTTATTTCATGTTTTCTATTAGATACTTCGAAGGTAATGAAATTGTTATATGAGTCTATTCATATTCCTGAGAATAAACCATTAAAAGAAGTTTTACTAAACTCGCCTGACATAAGAAAATATCACGAAGGTTGGGGGAGAAAGGGAGATGAAGTGTTGATTGCTTTTAACACAGAAAATCAAACTGTTGGTGCAGTTTGGTACAGATTGTTTGATGACCATAATAAAGGTTATGGTTATATTGATGGCAACACGCCTGAAATAGGAATGGCTGTTTCAAAAGAAGTAAGAGGAAGAGGGGTGGGAACTATACTGATGCATGAAATAATTCAACAAGCAATGGATGAAGGATACAATACAATTTCTCTCAGTGTAGACCTCGAAAATGACACGGCCATTAATATGTATCAAAAACTAGGCTTTAAAGATTATGAAGTAGTAGGGACATCAAAAACAATGATTTATAAATTTTAGTGTTCTCTAGAATAAAAAATGTACACGACTAAAGGGTGATTTAGTAATGTACATTTTTTTTGTATTTACTGAGTAGGACTACTACTATGAACAGCGCTTTTTTTCCCTAGTATCATCGTGTAGTAGCTATGTAACAGCATACCAATGATGATGACGCCTAGGCCTGCGAGAGCAATTGGATCTGGGAATGCAATCCCGAGTAATAATACTTCACCAATAATGACAAAGAGTATTTCTGTGGATTGTGTTGCTTCAACTGCTGCAAGCTTGCCTTGATGATCGCGAACACGGTCAGTCGCAATGAAAAATAAAGTTGTCGCGATGACGCCAGAGCTTATACCTACAAGCAATGATTGTGTCACTTGGCTGATTGAGGGAAGCCCAACCGTTGCCATTGCATAAATGGCCATAATAATCCATGCGGGCATCGAGGCGATGGTCATGCCAAGAACTCGTTGATATGTATCGATGCGTCCGCCGCAGACTTCCATCATTTTGCGGTTACCAAGAGGGTAGGCAAAGGCAGCGATGATAACAGGTAAAATGCCAAGCAATAAACTTTTAAATGGAACAGACTGTGCTTGTGGTATTTGAATAAGTAAAATGCCGACTAAAATGACACATGAAATTAGCAATGAAATAAGTGGTATCTTTTGACGTTCTGTTTTCCCAGCGACTACTGAAATAAAGAGGGGAGCTAGTAATACGCCAGCGACAATTGTCAATTGCCATGTGCCAGAAACGAGCCAGCCTGGACCGAATGCTGCTGCAAATGTCAGCGGTGCATAGAATAATACAAATCCGATAAAGCTCCAAAGCATCCAGGCTACAGGCTGTGCTTTCATTTCACCTGAAAGCTGTGTAAATCCTTTGCGATAAAAAACTATAACAAGTAGAAACGGTAGCATGAAAAAGTAGCGCAGGGATGCACTCCATAGCCAGCTACCACCTTGCATTTCCATTGCATGATTTAATATAAAAGTAACAGCAAAAAAAAGTGAGGCTAAAATGCCTAATGCGATTTCTTTCATTTAAAGTCACCTCAAAACCTTTTGTTTAATTTGAAAATTCAGTCATTAATTTTGAAAAAATTACGAAGAAGGGGTAAACCCTACTTCGTAACTATTTTCCTTGTTGTTCAAATAGCTGTACGATTTCAATAATAACTTGTGTTGCTTTTTCCATTGTTTCGGCAGATGCATATTCGAATTTACCGTGCATATTTTCGCCACCTGCAAAAATATTTGGTGTCGGTAAGCCCATGTAAGAAAGTTGAGAACCATCAGTACCGCCACGGATTGGAAGTGTAATCGGTGTAATATCTAACTTTTCCATAGCTGCACGTGCAATATCAACGATTTCTTTTACAGGCTCAATTTTTTCGCCCATATTATAGTATTGATCTTCAATTGTAATGCTTAAAGCATCTTCACCATATTGAGCTTTCATTTTCGCTGCTGCATCAAGCATTAGTTGTTTTTTCGCCTCAAATTTTTGACGGTCATGGTCACGTACGATATAGGAAAGCTCGGTATGCTCGATCGCACCTTTAAAGCCCATTAAGTGAATAAAGCCCTCATAGCCCTCTGTTTTTTCTGGTACAGCATCAATAGGCATTTCATTTTGGAAGGCGATTGCCATTGTGATGGCATTGACCATTTTATTTTTTGCAGAACCAGGGTGTACACTCGTACCTGTTGTCACTACTTTTACACCTGCTGCATTAAAACTTTCGTATTGTAGCTCGCCAAGAGGTCCGCCATCCATCGTATAAGCATAGTCGGCTCCGAATGCAGCGACATCAAATTTATGAGGACCACGGCCGATTTCTTCATCAGGCGTAAAGGCTACACGTAATTTGCCATGTTTAATCGAAGGATTATTTACTAAGTATTCCATGGCAGTCATAATTTCAGCGATACCAGCTTTATCGTCAGCGCCTAATAATGTAGTACCATCCGTTGTAATTAACGTTTGACCTACATAATTTTTCAGCTCAGGGAAATCTGCTGGAGACATCACTAGATTTTCGTTTAGTTGAATATCTCCACCATCGTAATTGTCAATGCGCTGTGGATTCACGTTTGTGCCAGTAAAATCTGTCGTAGTGTCAACATGCGCTAAAAAACCTATAGTAGGCACATCTTTATCTGTATTTGCTTCAAGTGTCGCAAATAAATAACCATTTTCATCTAATGTAATGTCAGTTAGGCCTATTGCAGTAAGTTCATCTTTTAGTACGTGCAATAAGTCAAATTGTTTTTGTGTGGAAGGAGTTGTTTCGCTTGTGAAATCAGATTGTGTATCAATTTTTGCATAGCGAACTAATCGCTCGATTACTTGTTCTTTCATAAGTATGGCCTCCTAATGTGTATGTGTAACTTCTTTCGGCAGATGTCCAAAGACAAAGCCGAATCCAGACGCAATTATGCTGAGGCATAATTGATATTATTGTAACACTTTACTTCGGATTTCGGAATATTGAAGAATGCTTAACGCAATAAGTATTTGGGCACTGTAATATGTCAGCATAATAAACTCATGTGAAAATGGTAAGGGCATAACAAATTTATCAACAGCTAAATAGGAATCTGAAGCGATAAATAGCAGAGCTCCAATCGTTGCAAAAGTCGAACCTGTTTTAATCGCAGTCCAACCCATCGTTAATATGACAGAAATATAGGCAATTACAGCAAAACCAAGCACGACATCTCCTGATGAAAACACTGTACCTACAATCCACACAGCCATGCTCGCCCCGTAAACGAGTAATACAATCTTCGCCCAAGTCGGCACTTGTCGTTCATTCGTAGAAGAGAAGGCGAAGATATAAAAAATATGTCCAATCAAGAAGCTCGTTAGCCCAATTAGAAACCACTGTAGGGTATAATCACCGACCATACAAAACACAAGTCCGATGACAATCAGTAGTTGATATTTTTTAATGCCCAAGTTCTTTTGTGTAGCCGCTAAAATAATGATTAAAAGCATTGGGATAACTTTAAAGACAAGTTTCAAGCTTTCTGCAATTTCGGAAAAGAAAAAAATATAATAGAGGCCAAACAACGTAATGAATGTTAGTAAAATTTTTTTAGACAAATTTCTCATCTCCTTTTCTTTAAAAATTCTTTATCTATGATAGAATTTCCTGTATTCAAAGTTTTAGTTGATACATAAAGAGTTTACTATACACACCTTATGTATGAAACTTTTTTGATATGTAGCCGTAAATAAGTAGACAGTTAGCTAAGAGAGGGTGAACGAAATGACCAAGCTATTATTAGCTTCGGCAGTTATTGGACTAATTGCGAGTGTTTTATTAACACCGCTTATAACGAAAAAGCGAGAAGATGGAAAGTCTAAAAAGGTAATTGGATACTTTTTTATAGGTGTTTTTGTACTAGCATTTTTAGCTACTAGTATAACAGTATATGTGACGAAAATGGATGTGAATTGGCTTGCTTTTTGGCCTGCCATAATTCTATTAACTTTAGGTGGGGCAATCCTTGCAAGTGGCATCGAAAGAAAAATAAAAGGTGTTTTATTTTTAGCTAGTTTAGGTGTTGCGGTGTATGTATTATCAGCGCCTTTATGGAATGCTAACGAAAAATTCAATTCAGCTGAAATGAAGGAAGAGGTTGAAATAAAACCGTTTGATGAAACACAGACACCAGCAAGTGTGCCACCTCAATTTGCGCGTAATAAGATGAAAAAAGCGTTCGGGCAGGTACCGAATACAAGTTATTATGAGCTAGGGCGCTTACAAATTCAAAAAGTGAATGGTGAATATGTCTATATAGCTCCAGTTGAGTTTTCAGGCTTCTTTAAATGGATGAATGGTAAAACGACACCTGGTTACTTTATCATGAGTGCAACGGATTCAGCAGATAATCCTAAATTTGTTGAGCAAGAAATGAAGTATGTTCCTTCAGCTTACTTAAATGCAAATTTAGAGCGTCATATCCGTTTACAACATCCTTACCTTATTTTTTACGGGGATGTACAACTTGAAGTAGATGAAGATGGTAAGCCATACTACATCCAATCATACGGTGATTTTATTTCAGGACGTAATGGCTTTGATGTAAAAGGGATCGTGCTTGTAGATGCGCTGACAGGAAAATCAGAGGTGATTAAGCTAGCGGATGTCCCAGAGTTTATTGATGGAGCGGTTTCGCCTGAGACAGTAAGTTTACAAAATAGCTATTTCGGTAATTATGTTCACGGATATTGGAACAGTAGGTTTGGTAAGAAAGATGTAAAACTTCCTTCTGATGAGGGAACAGAGTCAAATGTCAGCCCAATTTTTGACGAGAAAGGTGATATGTATTATTTCACAGACTTTACGAGTCCTAAAGAGGGTGTCGATTCGATGCTTGGCTATTCATTAACAAATGCTCGAACAGGTGAAGCAACCTACTATACAGGGAATTCAGATGCTTCTTATATGGATTCACAAGGTAATTTGCAAATTATTGAGAAGAAATTTATCGAGAAAAAATGGACTGGAAAAATGCCAGTCTTGTATAACTTCTACGGTGAAGCAAGCTGGCTAACAGCGGTGCTTGATTCAAATGGCTTCTTACAAAATTATTTCATCGTGTCCGCGGCAAATCCTGAAATTTCTGTTTATGCGCCAACTCCTAAAGAGGCATTAAAGTTATATAAAACAGCCTTAAGTCGAGGCGGAAATAAGGTTGAAGGCAGCTCACATGCAGAAGAAAAAAATGCTAGTGGCAAGGTGCTTCGCGTATACAAAGAACGTCTCGGTGACTTTACAGTTGCATCATTTTTACTGAATAACGGAGAAAACTATGTGGTAAGTTCAGAAACAGAGCCTCTTGCAATTTATTTACAAGAAGGTGATGAGGTAATTCTCACTTACGGTGACACAGGAGAGCAGTTCTTACCAGTTCGATCACTGATTATTAAAGGACTACAATAGAAGGAAATCAATTTCGCCTTGGCGTAGAATAAAGAAAAAAGACGATCTAGTTGCAATGCTGCGAAGATCGTCTTTTTTTATGTTGGCTGAGACTCCATATAGTGAAGCATCTTTTCCTGATGATTCGTATAAAGTGTCTTGGCATGATCATTTAACGTAAATATTTCATGTATGTATCCTTGAAGTAATGTATGTTCATGTTTAAAAGAATAAGCGTCTTCATTTTCTATAATATGTACTAATAAAAGGCTATGTAACACAACCACCTCTAGATTTTGCGTATTTGTAATAAATTTTAAGTTAAGGATCGTAGTATGAGAAACGAATTGATTGACGTAATCAATAGCATTCTTATAAACGGTTAAGTCGATATGTGGTTCAAGTCGCTTTCTTAATAATGTGCAATCATTATTTAAGTCTTGGATTTTTAAAAATAAACCTCTTACACTTCGCTTATGTTGTTGTTCTAAGGTACGAGCAAGATGTTTATTGACATAGGACATTTTTACATAGCTCCTTTTTATAATGGTATCATCTATTAGTATTAATGGAATTATATGAAAAGGAAAGAGTCTTTTTGTTTAATTTATATTTAAATTTAACTTCTTTCAGCAAATGTTTTGTATACCGAAAGCGTAGCGGCAGGTACAGAAGTCTCCTACTTCTATAGGTGGAGAGATGAATGCGTTTTTAAGTCTCTATTCAGCTGGTATCCAAACTCCCGCTGAAATAGAGGAACTCAGGCTAATAGCTTCACATCCTGTGAAAACGCCTGAGTGACCAACGTCGTGTTGCTTCGCTTTCGCACAAAAAAACATCGGCAGGCCTAAGCACAAAGCCGATTCCAGACGCAATTATGCTGAGGCATAATTGATTTAGCTTGTTGAGATTTTATGAGAAAGAGATGTATAGTAAAACAAATAAAGTAGTAGCTAGAAGATTACAAGAGTTGTTTATTACTCGAAAAAACACAAAATAGCTTACT
>NZ_JBSSFD010000079.1:0-6720 GCF_054062295.1 Lysinibacillus sp. TE18511 | reverse complement strand
TTGAACCGCTGCTAATTTATCTTCAGGACTCATTTTAGCCATAGAAAAACCGCACCTCCTTGTTAGATGTGTCTAACAAATGGGGTGCAGTTCAACTTTCATTTGGGAACGTTTATTATGATTGTTTTGTATAGCTTATAAGTCCTTGTTGCACTAATGCGCCCGATTGCTTAGGAGAATATTGGTACAAATAGAACGTCAAGAAAAATGTCTGCCGATATTAATGTGTATTAATGACCCATATTATCGTTATTACCACTAAGTGGTTCTACTACTTCTCCATCTTTATCTATTACAATACTGTCGGTTTCCTTATTAGCCTCGGTCAAAGACCCATAATAAATAAAAACACCAAAAGTAATGATAGCTATCGTTGTTAATACTATAGAAATTCTCTTTTTCATAAAGTAGTCATCTCCCTACATATAAATTTATTTTGTTCGAATTTTAACATACACTTTTTCTAATATAATCCAATAATAGCACAGCGCTTATTATAGTGATAGGTAAGCCTTTGACGTTATCTCCGGCTTTTCCCCCACTTCACACCGTACGTGCGAGTTTCCCAGCATACGGCGTTCCAATTAATCCAATTTATTCATTTTTTATGTGTAGGCTAAGTTGTCATGTAGAGTCAGATTGTGGCGTTCAGACATTGCTTACGCAATTCATTTACTTTCAATAGTTGCTTTTCATCTAATTTCAATGCTTTGAGGAGCATTTGTATTTTCTCGAGGTCTTTTAAGTGGATTAGTCTGTGAATTGATTCATGGATAATCACTAAATTGCCATAGGAATCATCCTGTGTTAAATAATACGGTGTTTTATGGTGACAGTGCCAACCATTGAAACCTAGTGAGACACCAGTTACAGCACATTTTCCATATTGAGCAATAAACCGACTAATGCGATTATCATTATATTCAATGGAGCGTTGTGGAATAAATTGTTTCATCACATAAGTGAGGATTTCTTTAGGAATCGCTCGTTGATTGCGATGGATTTTGTGTCTACCTTTGGTAGTATAATTACAAATGTCCTGTGAGAAATTGAGATTAACTCGGCAACGTTGGGCGTGAATAGGAACGAGCATCATTTCTTTAATCTTGTACAACTTACATTCGTATCCTTTATACCGTTTCTGTAACGATTTGGTGAAGTCTGTGAACGTTGCTTCTTTTCTCATTTCTTTCAGTCGATTATGCATAGTTCGATGTATGCGGTGGTTCAGCTTATTTAAATCTTTTGTGACGTGTGACGCTGCGGCGTAATAATTTTGAATCCCCATTACAACCGTATTAAACCGCCATACATTTTCTACTGATTGGTGTTTCTGAATCGCTTTTACAGCTTGTTTAATCGTTAGTTGAGCGTTTTTCAATGCTTTTTCCGTCATGTGAGAGTGTGCAACATATAGCGTACGATTCGCTGTTTTCTTTCGATGAGCTTTTATACGGAACCCCAAAAATTCTGAGGAGTTTTTCTTTAAATTTACTACTTTTGATTTCTCTTCACTAACCTCTAAATGGAGGCGATTTGCCAGAAAATCCGTTACCGCATGATACATTCTTATCGCCTGTGAACGAGTTCGACATAAAATTTTAAAATCATCCGCATAACGGACAATATAACAAGGTTTTAGGTTGGTCTTTTTTAAAGCTTGCATCGTGTTGGATGGTGTTTTATAGACTTTTTTTGTCTGGAAGTTTTCCCACTGATGACTAACCCACCAATCAAGTTCGTTTAATACGATATTTGATAACAATGGAGAGAGAATCCCACCTTGTGGTGTACCATTTATCGGTAAACCCTCACCAACAATTTCTGCTTTTAATAAACGAGAAATAATGGATAATAAAACTTTATTGAACATTATCTATTATGGAACAAACTTAGGTGCTCCCTATGAGCCTGTTAGCATCGCATGTGCCTGTAACACAAGATGGATTTTTATATTCTTGATTCTTACTCACCCATAGCTAACCCTACATTTAGTAGTAAATACATTTCTATATAACGCGCGTCTAGACCCGTACATTCAGAAGTTCGTCAGTAATACAGTATCTTATTGTATTTCATTGCATTCTCACCATATTTGTTCAACCCAAGCACCATGATTTACACCACCCCATCGGGTAGGCTTTCGTCAGCCGAACTGTTACGGTAAATTCTCACGCCTATTAGCCGAGCTTATAACACGCTTTCCCTTACTAAATAGCGTGCTATTCGACGCAGGGGGAGCCTTTCTGAGCGTTACCTCATCATTCGACTCCTCGATAATATCCTTCAATTTAAATCATAGATTGCCTGACCTTTACCGAGATTGTGTTAACCACATCTCATTTGAGCCAGGAACGTGTCGCACCAACAACTGCACCCGTTAGTTAAAGTATAACCTTCCCAAAGCTTTTTTATTTCTTCTGTTTGTTCGATAATGTTGTTATTTAATTTTCTAATTGCATCAAAGATGCAAATGAACAAACAAAAATAACCACAGCAAGTCCTATGTCCATATTTAAAGAAGAAGACGCTTATTTAATACAATAAATAACATCGAAACAGTCAAGTTTTTTTATCAAAATGGAGTATTTTTATTTGTTATTATTGACAGACTTTTAGAGTGTTTTTAATCAAACTTTATTCTAAAGCTATAAAATGAGCTCAGATTCTATTCAACTAGATGTTCATGGTATTCGTGTAAAGCTTGCGTCAATTGTTTTGAGAAGTGTTCTTCTATATAGTCAGTGATGAATTGTTTCTTTTCAATTTCAATTTGGGTAGAACGGAAAAGTTTTCCGAAGAGTTTCCCCTTTTTTTCAGCTGCATAACGCTTTAGAGCTTCATTTTGTAGACGATTTAGTATGGTCTGTTCAAGGTGCTTTTCCCTAATTCTAATCGCGATATCGTTTTTATTCGATGAAATAACCTCATCAATTTTTTCTTTCAACTCCTGATTTTCCTTTTGTAGTTGCTCCGTAACCACTTGAATATCAGCGATTTTTTGCGAAGTTTCGGGAGGGATTGCTTTGAACTTTTGCTGAAGAAGATCTTCATTTAATATTAGTTGTGTTTGTTGCGTTGTTTCATCTTGTTCGATTTGAAAAAGTCCTGTTTGCATAATCTGAGCAAGTGCTTGGCTTAAGGTATCCATTCGGCCTTCAAGATCTTTTGGTGCAGTAACTTCGCTAGTTGTCTGTTTTATTACGTGGCCATCCTCATTAATACATAATAATCTTTTTAAACCTTTCACTCGGTACTCGTCTTTCAATAGTAAAATCATTCGGAGCTTCAAAATAGCTTTGAAATCTAGCCGAATGATAGTCGACGTTGAGGGATTAGTTGCTGCCCCATCAAATAGATATTCTTCAAATGGCTTAATGTAATAACGCAGCTGGGCATCTGTTACCTCAAACCAGCCTGCTACTTCAGGTGTTGAATAATACTTCTTCTCAATCAATTCGTCTAAATATGACTCTGATAAAAAATGCTGCTCAGCTGGTGTTTCCTGGATTACTTGAAATAATGGATCATTAGCGAGTACCTCTTGAATACGCTTTTCTATTGAAATTGTTTGTTCCATATGTTGCGCTCCCCCATTCTTCGCAAATTTTTTCAATTCTTTTCTACTCTATGGTATGCACTTTTTTGCTTCTCTATTTTTCTCTATTCTATTGTTTGATATTTTATGCCATTTTTCTTAAAAAAGAGCACAATAAAAAGAGCTCACAGACGAATCGAGGCGTAGAAACAGCCCAACTCGATATTAATACCATCTGAGGGCTCATTTAATTTTGATAGTTAACTTTGAAATGTATATATAATGAGGATTAACCAGTTATGTAAACAACCATATAATCCTCAACAAAATCCTTTTCTATCGATGAAATAAGGCTTAGAAGAAACGCTCTTGCTGTTGGTGGTTTTCTTAATGTATTGGCAGAAAAAGTAGGATTTGTTTCTAGGGAAGTAATCTATAATTCTACGGGGAAAAAAGCATTGATTGATGCATATGGTACTGAGCTTTCAGTTGGTGTATCTTGAATCACCTGAATTAATGGACACTAGCCAACACTTCGGGATTTCGCTGCTTTATTGAAACTGTTTGTTTCATCGCTATTACCTCCTATTCTACGGAAATCTACGCTATTGTTTTCTAGGCTACCTTATTGCTTAGGAAATCATTGCTTTTCTTTAGGTTTCTATTCTGTGCTGTGCGATTTTATGCTATTGAAAAAAGGCTCAAAAAGAGCATGAATCGAGATGAGGATTCGCGTATAGTTAGGGGGAATATTCAATTATTCAATATTGAATAAAAGATAAGACTGACCATCTATTGGGGATATTGGGTTATTATTGTATGATTAATCTATTAAATCGAACAAGGGAGTAATCAAAATGATCAAGGTAAGGTAATAAAAGGGTGCACTAGGATTTTTTAGTGTATTTATTAAATATGAATGAAAAATGTTGGTGTCGTTTCAGGCTATAGAAATGGGCTTTTATACAGATTGAAGGCCTATATTTTATTTCGCAAATTGTTTTTTATATAAAATGTTAGGGTGGTATTAATGAGTGAAGTTACGGTTGCTACTAAGAGTGAGTTGGAAGAGGCAAAAAATAATAAATATGATGTGATAATTGTAAGAGGAGAACTTGCCAACAAGTTACACACTGCTAAAAAAATAACGAAATTAAGTAAGGCAGCTCTAGCTATTTTAGGAATTGCAATGGGAGGTGCTGTTGTAGCTGCTCCCCTTACAGGAGGTCTATCTTTTGCGGCCGCGGCACCAATAGCTGCTGCTACTGGTGCTAGTATTCCGGCTATTATTGCTACGAGCGCAGTGGGTCTAGCGTTAATAATAGCTGTTTTTAAAGATTATGAAGAAGTAGAATTTAGTAAGGATCGATTACGTTTGAAGAGAAGTAAATAGTAGTGTTTTGAGGTTAAGTATTCTGAATTCTTAACTTATCCAGCGTAACTAATTTTTAAACATACTAAGATTAGTAGTACAAACCAAGGCCATGGTTTGTGCTACTATTTTATTTAGTAGAAGTGAAGAAAAGTCGACCAGCCTCTGGGATCATATAGAATCCGTATCAAAAACTGGCTAACTTCGCACCCTTATATGAATCAGTTTAGTATGTTGGGTCCAAGAGATCGTGTATAAGAAAATGGAATCGATAAGGTCATGTGAAGACTTCTATAATTGGCTATAAAGGAGGACATCTATATGAAACATGTCATCGCATTTGATGTCAGTAAAGGGAAAAGTACCATCGTCATTTATAATGAAGATAGACAATGTGAATTTGAAGGGGAATTACATCACACGCGTTTCGATTTTAAACAGCTTCATCAACGTATTGAGAAAATGACAGCTCTTGATGGACAACCTCCTGAAATCGTGTTTGAAGCACAGGGGTCTATTCAAAACCTGTAGAAGAATTTCTACGTGATCATGGCTACACATACTACCGTATGAACCCGCTTGAAGCGAGCCTACAAATGGCTTCCATGCGGCGTCATAAAACCGACAGTAGTGATGCGCACGAATTAGCGAAAACGCACTTTAAAGTAGAACGTGAAATGACATACGTACAGGATACATATTATGAACAGATGCGTGCGATTACACGTTATTATGATGAAGTTGATAAAGAAATCATTCTTTTACGTAGTCGGATGCATGCAATTTTACATGGTTCATTTCCTGAATTAGAACAGCTCATCACACCAAGTTCAGCGTTGTTTTTAAATTTTGTGCAGCTATATCCACATCCAGCACTTTTATTGGCGCATTCAAAAACAATCATTAAAAACCGTTTAAAAAGTAATACTCGTAAGAAGCTATCCTTAGAACGTGCGGAGAAAAAAGCAATTGTATTATTAGAAGCTGCGGAAAACTCGTATCCGTCCATTAAGCCAACGGATATTCGTTGTATTCAAGTACGCGATTATGCACGACGTATTGCGGATTTGATGGAAACGAAAGACAAGCTTGTCAAGCAGATGGTGACAATGTCTGAGGATAAAAAAGAATATAAAGTGTTACTCTCTATTCCAGGCATTGGAGATACAACAGCTTGCCGATTGATTGGTGAGTTAGGCGATATTCGTCGTTTTCAAAATGCCAAACAAATAAATGCCTATGCGGGTATTGATATTATGCGCTATCAATCTGGCAATACACAATATCGTGATCGTATAAATAAGCGTGGGAATAAGAAGCTACGGAAGATTTTATATTTTATGGTTTGTACAATGTTAATGGCAAAAGGAAAAGGAGAAGAAAATCACTTTGTGGACTACTATTACAAATTAAAAACGCAACCTCAGAAAAAGCATCATGAGGTCGCGATTGTGGCGTGTATGAATAAGTTCTTGAAAGTTGCATTTCACCTTATTACACACGGCATATTGTACGATTATGAGTCCGCACTACCAGCTCTGAAATCGTAACCAAGTTTATATTTACTATAACACACCGACCTTTCGAAAAAAAGAAAATCGTAAGGTCTTTTAGTCGTGCGAAAATTTAGTTGTAGTTGGGAGGGGTACCCCTCCCAACTACAACTAAATCAAAAAACAAAAGAAATTAAAGAATTACACTTGACTGGAGGTAAGAAAGAGGCTGGGACATAACTAGCTTCAATTAGTGAGAAATCCGAATTTGAATGAATTCAAATTCGGATTTCTCTTTTTTTATGTTGTCTCCATAT
>NZ_JBSSFD010000078.1:0-7073 GCF_054062295.1 Lysinibacillus sp. TE18511 | reverse complement strand
TCGCACAGATAAAACATTTGTTGCTGCCGCTTCGCTTTCGCACAGATAAAACATTTGTTGCTGCCGCTTCGCTTTCGCACAGATAAAACATTTGTCGCTGCCGCTTCGCTTTCGCACAGAGCAAGGCTTCCTGCGGGCGAGCGTCGAGCCGCTTCCTCCGCTAAAGGAACGAAGGCTAAGTGCGTCACGTCCTGTGACAATGCCTTCGTGACCAACGTCGTGTTGGCCTCAGGGTCTCGTCTGTCTCGCTTTCCCGCGGGAGTCGAGTAGCCCTACGCTACAATCAGTTAAAATGGGAATATCTTAGCAAAATAGCAACAAAAAATCCTTTTATCGCTCAAAAATAAACCTATTTTTTCCTAATCAACACGCCTGATAAAGTGTATCAAAGAAACAAAGGTTGATTTTCACTCCAAGTGGATACTTTCCACGCAATCTCATCCTGCAGGAGTCACCACTCTCCGTGAAAATAAACGATTTCTCATCAATAGTATGAGGAGCAACCTGAATCAAAATAGTATTAAAGATATGTTTAACACACTAAAAAATCCAGACTATATTATATTGGAAGTTCACCAAAGAACGAGACGGTATTGACGATTCTTGCAAAATGGGATAGTCGAGGCTTTTTCGATTAAAATACTGAATAGCTTTATGCAATTAAGAGTAGCGTTAATCTGAACTGAGTGCTTTTTTTATTGCATATTAACAGCATTTCGAGTAACTTTGATAAGGGCTTCTCTACAGCTATGATTAAAGTAGAAAATAATGTTCATGCTTAAGATAATAGGACGTTAATATACCTAAAAGTTGAATCATGATACAATGGGAAAGATGTTAGGAGGAACGAATTATGTCAAAATATACTGATTATAATTTTCAGCCATTTTTGCAGGACGCAATTGCAGAACTTGGCTTCACAGAACCAACGCCGATTCAAAAGGAAATTATTCCGCTAATACTAAAAGGGAAGAGTGCAATCGGACAAGCGCATACAGGGACGGGAAAAACACATAGTTTTTTAATTCCGATTGTGCAACGAATTAATGCTGACAAGCAGGAAGTACAAGCTGTTATTACGTCACCTACACGTGAGCTTGCACAACAAATTTTTGATGCATTAAATCAATTAATAGAAGGAACAACTATTCAAGCGAAACTATTTATTGGAGGTACGGACAAACAACGCTCCATTGATAAGTTAAAAACGCAACCACAAATTGTTGTTGGAACGCCAGGACGTATTCGTGATCTCGTTTCAGCGCAAGCGTTATTTGTGCATACTGCGCCAATGTTAGTTGTCGATGAGGCAGATTTAGCATTCGATATGGGCTTTATAGAGGAGATTGACGGCTTTGCTTCTCAAATGCCAGAAAACCTTGAAATGTTTGTATTCTCAGCAACAATTCCAGAAAAGCTTCAGCCTTTCTTGAAAAAATATATGGAAGCACCTGTTCATATCCATATGAACGATAAACGCCCGGTCGCAGAAGGAATTGACTTTGTGCTTGTCCCAGTGCGTTCTAAATCTCGTAACAAACGTTTGTTGGAAGTTATTGAAGGGATCAATCCATTTTTAGCGGTAATTTTCACTAACACACGTAAAACAGCAGAGCACGTTGCTGGCTACTTAAATGAAAATGGGATTCGCTGTGGTCAAATTCATGGTGACTTAAGTCCACGTGATCGTAAGAAGATGATGAAGCAAATTCGAGAATTGGACTATCAATATATCGTTGCAACAGACCTTGCAGCACGTGGTATCGATATTCAAGGAATTTCACATGTCATTAACTACGAAATTCCAGAGGACTTAGAATTCTTTATTCATCGCGTTGGACGTACAGCACGTGCAGGAAATAAAGGAACAGCTATCACATTGTTTGAGCCATCAGATGAGGATGCAGTAGTACGTGTTGAAAAAATGGGCATTCCATTTGTTCAAAAAGATGTAAAAGATGGCGAATGGTCTGAACTAAAAGAGCGCCATGCACGTAAAAATCGTGTGAAGCAAGAAAATGAAATCGATGCGAAAGCTAAAGCATTAGTACGTAAGCCGAAAAAAGTAAAACCAGGCTACAAACGTAATATGAAATGGGAAATGGAAAAAATTAAAAAACGTGAACGTCGCATAAAAGCTCGCGGGAAAAAATAAGGAGGTATTCAAATGCTACTTGGATCACATGTTTCAATGAGTGGAAAAGAAATGCTCCTCGGGTCAAGTAAAGAAGCTCTTTCATATGGGGCAAATACCTTTATGATTTATACAGGAGCACCTCAAAATACTCGTCGTAAGGCAATTGCTGACCTTAATATTATGAACGGTTTACTACACATGAAAGAGCATGGCATGACAAATATTGTTGTACATGCTCCATATATTATCAATATTGCAAACACAGAAAAGCCTGAAACTTTCCGTCTTGGTGTAGATTTCTTACAGACTGAGATTGAACGTACAGCTGCTTTGGAAGCTACACAGATTGTGTTGCATCCTGGTGCCCATGTAGGCGCTGGTGCTGATGCAGGGATTGCTAAAATTATTGAGGGCTTAAATGAAGTATTAGCACAGGATTACCCTGTACAAATCGCATTAGAAACGATGGCAGGGAAGGGAACTGAATGTGGTCGTTCCTTTGAAGAGCTTGCCAAAATTATTGACGGCGTGACACATAATGAGCGTCTGTCAGTGTGCTTTGATACTTGCCATACACATGACGCCGGTTACAATATTGTCGAGGATTTTGATGGCGTATTAAATGAGTTTGATAAATTAATAGGTGTAGATCGTATTAAAGTCATGCATATTAATGATTCAAAAAATGTCCGCGGTGCTGGAAAAGACCGTCACGAAAATATTGGCTTCGGTCATATTGGCTTTGACGCATTAAATTATGTTGTACATCACCCACAATTAAAAGAGATTCCTAAAATCTTAGAAACACCTTTTGTCGCATTAAATAGTGATGCCAAATCAAAATCGGCTCCATACAAACATGAAATTGAGATGCTACGTAATGGAGAGTTTAAACCTGAGTTAATCGATGCTCTAAGAGGATAGAAAATAAATAGCCCGAAATCAGCTAGAATAAGTCCTGATTTTCGGGCTATTTTCTATTATTTTGTAAATAGTGCGATTAGCTGTCTAGAACGCTTTCTACCTAAAACAGCTTCAACCTCTAGAAGTATATCTTTCGGAATACCTAAAAAGAGCCAGGTAAATGAGAATTGCTCCAAATAAGGTCGTAGTTTTTTCACTTCAGAAGTTGTAATGTCAAATCCTTCAGCACGAGCAATGGCAACGACTTCTTTATCACTACTTTGTGCTAATTGCTGTAAAAATTGAATACTCAAAGCCAATCCCCCTTTTAAAGTTTTTTAGTTTCTTTGAAACGAAATCCTTCTTGTGAACGACGTGACAACTTTGAAAACCCTTACTTTAAAAGTTTTAGAATCAATGCCTTACAACTTAATTTGAGCGTGATTCAAGTAAAAAAGTCTTTGTTTAAGCGAAAAGTGACATCTAAATGTATTTCAACTTTTTTCCACAACATGAGACAGCCTATTAGTAAACTAATTTCCTTTACAAAAACAGTGATTTCATTTATACTTACATTTTGTAAATCGTAATGATTTTGAATTAGAAAGAAGCGGTCATGCATGAAAAAATCACTTATTGATATTGAAAACTTGTCATTTCAATATGACTATACACAAGTATTAAAAAATATCTCTTTCCGTGTAGAAGAGGGAGATTTTTTAGCACTTCTCGGTCCAAATGGTTCTGGGAAATCGACATTATTAAAAATTATTTTAGGATTATTAAAACCAATGACTGGAGAGATAAAGTTATTTGGTGAACCAAGTGCAACTTTTAAGCATCGTGAATGGATAGGATATGTGTCACAAAAATCCAATGCCTTCAATTCAGGATTTCCAGCAACCGTCCAAGAGGTAGTAAAAAGCGGATTAACAAAAAAATTAGGGCTATTTAAAAGACCTGGACGAGATGCAAAAGAAAAAGTACTAGAAGCATTAAAAGCTGTTGGAATGGAAGCTTTTATGAATCGTAATATTGGTGAATTATCCGGTGGGCAACAGCAGCGTGTCTTTATTGCACGAGCCTTAGTTAGCGAACCGAGACTACTAATATTAGATGAACCAACTGTCGGCATTGATCATGAGAATGTACAGTCATTTTATGATATGCTGGTCAAATTGAATCGGGAACAGGGAATTACAATGATTCTTGTCACTCATGATGTCGATACAGTGTCGAACCGTATCAGCCATGTAGCATGTTTAAATCAAACGATTCACTTCCATGGTTACAAAAATGAATTTGATACAATTTCTCAGGATGCGCTTGAAGCTTGGTATGGTCATTCTGTGAGAAAGATTCACTAGAAGGAGAAGGCTCAATGATTGAAGCAATTTTTAATTATGAATTTTTACAAAATGCCTTTTTCTCGGGGATATTAATTGGCATATTGGCACCGTTGCTAGGTGTTTTTATTGTTGTTCGCAGGCTGTCGCTTATTGCAGATGCCTTGTCACATGTGACACTCGCAGGTATAGCAGGAAGCTTATATCTCAGTCAATCCGTTCCAGCCTTGGCTATGCTAAATCCAATTTATCTAGGTATACTTGCCTCTGTCAGCGGTTCAATTTTAATTGAGCGACTAAGACGTTTATATAAGCACTATGAGGAGCTTGCCATTCCTATTATTATGTCAGGTGGGATAGGGATTAGTGCTATTTTCATCTCCCTTGCCAGTGGCTTTAGCACGGATTTAATGAGCTATTTATTTGGTTCAGTATCAGCTGTATCACGTCAGGATTTATGGGTAGTGGTGGGAATTGCTATCGTTGTTATTATCTTTTTATTGTTATTTTTTAAGGAGCTTTTTGTTTTATCTTTTGACGAGGAATATGCAAAAGCTAGTGGTCTACCTGCTCGTTGGATTCATCTTTTATTTATGATTGTGACAGCACTGGTTATTGCTGCAAGTATGCGCATAGTAGGTATTTTGCTTGTGTCATCACTTATGACATTACCAGTGGCTGCTGCAATGCGTTTAGCAAAGGGCTTTAAGCAAACGATCATCTACTCGATTGTCTTTGGGGAAGCAGCTGTGTTAATCGGTCTTGTCAGTGCTTTTTATTTGGATCTAGCGCCTGGTGGTACAATTGTTGTTACTTCCATCTTCATTTTGTTACTAGTTATTCTAGCGAAGAAAGTAGTATTTAAAATGGCTGCAAAACAAGAGGGGGTAGCACAGTGAATGTTTCTAGAGCGTGGGAAATTTTAAAAGACAACGGCTATAAAAAAACAGATAAGCGGGAGTTAATATTAGATATGTTTGCAGCAACAGATAAATATCTAACAGCTCGTGACTTATTGGATGTTTTAAAAAAAGATTTTCCAGGTATGAGTTTTGATACAATTTATCGTAACTTAGCAACGTTTGTGAAGCTTGGCATACTGGAAGAAACTGAGTTATCTGGGGAGCGAAATTTCCGCATGCATTGTGAGTCTGAACATCATCACCACCATTTTATTTGTTTGGATTGTGGCAATGTCAAGGAGTTAAATCTTTGTCCTATGGAAATGCTTGGAGAGAAACTACCAGACTACGAAATTGAAAATCATAAATTTGAGATCTATGGTAAGTGTCCGGATTGTAAGCATGAAACTGTGTAAAAAAAGGGGTAGCCCCAAGTGAAACATCACTTGGAGCTACCCCTTAAAATTTATAGTATTTATTCGTCGTTTATGATTATTGATGTTTTTGTTGGAAAGCTACCATAAAGTCACGTAATGCTTCACAAGCTTCTAATGGTACAGCATTATAAGTAGAAGCACGGCAACCACCTACAGAACGGTGTCCATTAAGTCCAACAAATCCTGCTGCTTTTGCTTCAGCAAGGAATTGTTTTTCAAGCTCTTCATCAGCAACACGGAAAGTAATGTTCATTAAAGAACGGCTTTCAGGTGTTGCATGACCTTTATAGAATCCATTGCTATTGTCAATGGCATCGTAAATTACTTTCGCTTTTAACTCATTATGCTTCGCAATTTCAGCAACGCCACCTTTAGATTCAACCCATTTTAATACTTCACCTAGCATATAGATACCAAAAGTTGGTGGTGTATTGTATAAAGAGTTGCTGTCAGCATGCGTTGTGTATTTCAGCATTGTTGGAATATTTTTATTCGCTTTTTCCAGTAAATCTTTGCGAATAATAACTACTGTTACACCAGAAGGACCAAGGTTTTTTTGAGCCCCTGCATAAATTAGACCAAATTTACTTACATCAACTGGCTTAGAAAGAATATCACTAGACATATCTGCAACTAACGGTACATTGCCTGTTTCAGGGAATTCCTTCCATTGTGTGCCGTAAATTGTATTGTTTGAAGTGATATGCACATATGCATCATCTGCATTGAATTGAATGTCTGCTAAAGCTGGGATATTGCGATATTGATTTTCCTTTGTGCTAGCAGCTTCAACAGGCGTACCAAAAAATTTCGCCTCTTTGAATGCTTTTTCAGACCATGAGCCTGATAATACATAGCTTGCCTTTTGATCGGCCTGTAGGAAGTTCATTGGGATCATCGTGAATTGAAGACTAGCTCCACCTTGTAGGAAAAGGACTTCATAGTTTTCTGGAATAGCATAAAGCTTTTTCAATAAAGCAATTGCCTCATTATGTACTTCATCGAAAATGACACTGCGATGGCTCATTTCCATAATTGACATACCTGACTCACGGAAGTTTACTAATTGCTGTTGGGCTTTTTCTAATACTTCTACTGGTAGAGCAGATGGGCCTGCGTTAAAATTGTATGCACGTTGTGTCAATGTGGTACACTCCTTGTGTTGTTTAATAAGGTGAATTTCGGGCTTTTATGGTCAGTTCAAAGTCATTTGTCATCTATTTCAGATAAAATGTAGAGCATTGTACTGATTTGTTAAAGCGGGATAAAGTGAAACTTCAATCAGCAGGGGGTTATTCATCCCCGGCTGGTTGTTAGTTGAACCAATCGGGCTTTTACGGTCAGTTCA
>NZ_JBSSFD010000077.1:0-7178 GCF_054062295.1 Lysinibacillus sp. TE18511 | reverse complement strand
AAATAGCCATCTATCCGAAAAAATTCAGGGTAGATGGCCATTAGTCGTGCGTACTGAGAAGGTGCGCTTATTTTTTTATATTTCGGGCTTACAATTAAACTATTTATAAAATAAAAAAAACATATGTATATTGATACATACATATATGAAAATAAAAATCATTTAAAATCTCAGTTGTAGGTGAATTCTGCCGAAAGTAATTTGATATTTTGTGCCAGATAAGGTGACAAACAATACCGAATGGACAACTTTTTGTGCGGTAAACGATGATGACACTATATAATAGAAGAAACTCATACTAAATGGGACGTGATGACATGGAATTCGAATTCCTATCGATGCTGAACGTCTAGTAAAGGTGATCAATCGAAATGGTGCATCGGCAACAAGTGGATCAAACAAAATGCAATTGGATATGAGGGACAAGCAGAAATATTTGATTACAGAAGACGAATAGATGAGAAGAAAAGGGATTAAGCTGAAAGCTTACCTGTACAATAGCAGCCAGGCCATCGACTGATTTTCGTAAATCTGTCGCGCCACAAGCGATAAAGACTTTATCCATTCGAATATTAGTGAACATGGTTGCGTACCACATGTAGGATTTTGGTGAGCGTTGCTTCCTCGAAATCTGGTAGAAGTTCGATGGAAATTCCCTTTATCTTAAGGATAATCGGAGCAGTGTTTGAAGAAACTGATTCTTGAATCGAATGTGCTCCTACAATGCCACCACAACCACAGTCTATATCAGTTCTACCCCTAACTACATTGATACTTATCACTATAGTGTATAGAGCCAGCATTAAAGATGCTCCTATAAAAGCATGCTTTAAATATATTCCAACTAAGAAAATAAGACCTAAAAGAAATTCTAGAGTAACATCTATAAAAGCATATTTTCTAACATATTTATTAGGAATTATTTTATACTCCATAATGCTAAAAATATGCTCTTCATAATTTTTAATCTTTGATATTGAGCTGGTAAGAAAAATAAGTGCAAATATATTTCTAATGGCCAATATATAAATCTCCACTACTTATTTATCCTTTACTTTGTTTATATGTTTGATATTGCTTTTGATACATAGAATAATAATGACCTTTTTCACTAATCAAAGATGTATGATCACCTAATTCCACTATTTTTCCTTCATAACTATAATTTTGTCAGCTATAGCAGCATAGTTTAAGCGATGATATATACATATCTTATCTCTTGTTACATTTTTTAATGTATTTAAAAAATGTAATTCGCTATTAATATCCATGGCTGACATAGGTTCATCTAATACTATTATTTGAGAGTCGCGAAATATTGCTCTTGCTAAGGCTAGTTTTTGCCATTGTCCTCCTGAAATATCTTCTCCATCTTCAAAAATTTTTCCGAGTCTTGTATCATATTTATTTGTGAATTTATTAACAAAATCATCAACGTTACAATCTACAGCTACTTCTTTTACTTTATTATGATTATTTTTGTTTTCCCAATCACCAAAGATGATATTTTCGTGTACAGAGAATGAATATTTCATAAAGTCTTGAAAAATCACACTAATATTTTTGCTGAGATTAACTTTATCAATCTCATTAATATTTATGCCATCTATACAGATTTCACCCTCGGTAACATCATAGAGACCCAGTAAACATTTAATTAATATCGTTTTTCCTGAGCCATTCTCACCTATAATGGCTATTCTTTCGTTTAATTAGTATGTATAAAAAACACGAGCCCAATTAATGGACTCGTGCTCGGATATTACATATTATCTTCGTTCCAAGTTTCGATAGCCCAAGTTACACCTTCCACTGTTGCTTGAATACGCATTTCACGGCGGTTGGCATCAGTAACGGCAGCGAACGTGTAATTCAAACGACCATCACCATTGAAGTTTGCTGGGAAATTTGCAACAGGAATATTGCCAGTGTATTCACGATGAGTGTACCACGAGCCATTTACCTTAGATTGAATTCGTAAAGTTCCTTTAATGCCACTCCAAAACTCAGTATCAATAGTACAATGCACATCATATTGTGAGCCAGTTTTTGCGCTACCTACTACACTAAGACGGAAAAGTCCTTGTCCTCCTGCGTTTCTTAATCCTTGAACGTTTTTACTACGAGAAAATGAATTTGCCATAATAATATTCCTTCTTTCCAAAGTTTTTAACAGTTTAACGACATATTTAGGTCAAAATTCACTCATAAAATATGAATTTTACAAGGGAGTTAACTACGAGAAATGGCGTTTGCTATACTGCTTACACTATATATGTAACGTGAATATCTCCTTGTGTGACGTTACATGGAAAAAATATTAAAATAAAAGAAAGACGACCCGTGTTTGTAATTCACTTTAATTAGGGTGGATGGAATATTATTGAAAATTGAATTTTGCTTGGCTTGACTATTGTTTTTATCATTGCAATTTTAGGGTTTCGTGAATTCGTCGGGGAAACAAGCCAACCCGAATTGTATGACAAAGAATTGGGCGAATGGGCTTCGAAAATGAACGTAATGCTTTCCGAACCGATGAACGACTCAAAATTGAAGGAGACGAACAACGACGAAGGTTTCGAATTTTACTTGAAGGCACAAGATGTCATTAGAGAATTTCCGTAACAATTGATTAAAGAAAGCAATGAAATAGAAAAGGAACACTCGAACTTGTTTCTTCCATCAAGTTACATCTCACATAGTCAATTCGTTCGTACGGCACATATAGAATCTAACGGCGAAGCGAAGGAATCAGCGGAATTTGCCGATCAATAGAAACCGACCGATGATAACATGCTTCAAGCATTCGAATATATGAATCAGATAGTGAATGATATTGATGTTGCGATCAACCATAACGGAGAAGGCGAAATGTATGGTGTGACGCATCTATTGAACGGCGGAAAGGTTTCCGAAGTTGAAAAGTTTGTCAAAGAGGAATGATAGCGAATGTGTTGACGACGAAAACTATTCGTCGTTTTTTTTTAAAACCCCTTGCTATGCGAGGGGTTCCAAAGAGCTTTTAGCTATGGACAAGAAAAATGGATATATGAATATATTTTTGTTTTGGGAATTTATTTATACCAAGTTAAGGTGATATATGAGTGTGCTAAAATGAATCGAGCAAGGTAGTTGGTCGTTAAAAACGGAAAAACGATATTTCGCAAGCTAAATTTGAGCCATTTGTTTATTTAAAATGTGAGCCACTAAAATTTACTCTTTTCCATCCATTCATTCGTTTCTAAAATGCGATATGAGCCACCTATCATGTTGATATGTAAGCACGATGTGTGAGTCGATCTGTTAAATCCGAAGTTCAAACTGGATCATGAAACACTTCTTCCCACCGATCGAATGATAAATTATTCGTAATGATTGTCGCAGCTGGACCAGCACGCAATGATAAGTGCGTGAAACCTAGTTCATCGATAATGACTAAATCATACTTTCGAATTTCATTTCAAATGAGCGTAACGTTCTTGCAGAACGACTCTCCTTCAATTAGTTCACTAGTGAAGCGACACTTGTGAAATACACTTTATAGCCTGCTAAACAAGCTTCAGCCCTAATTCAATCAATATGCGTCTTACCTGTGCCAGGTGATCCAATTAGTAACAAATTTTGCTTATTTTGAATGAATTGAAGTTCTTTTAAATGAGGAAGACGAACCGCCGCATTTTGTCTAGTTCCTCTAAAAGCTTTTTCTCGGGAAAGTTAGCTAAACGAATTCGATTTAAGTCTAACTAAACATAAAAGAGGTGACTCAAAAATGGAAATTTATTTTTGGTGTAGCATCAATTCTGGCTTAGTGGAAGTATTTAAGTAATCGAATTACAAAAAAATAGAACGAAATAAGTAAATATCCAAATATACAAGTGTGGAAATTTCCTTATTTCTTTTTTGTAGTCACAGATTACAAAAACCTTTTCACATCTAATAAGGGCGAACTAGGATTTGAAGGCATTGAAATATTTAGCGCCCATATCTACATTCTTATTATTTTGATTAGAATAGGAGGTGCAAAATGGAATTTGTAACAGAAATCGCAACATCACAAGTGGTTTGGGCAATTTTGTGTATTTTATTAACAGTGGTAGTTATAAAGGAAATGCGAATTGAAAATGTAAAAAGGGAAACTAAATTAATTGATCTTTACGAAGATTATCGAAAAGAATCAAAAATACGTGAACAACAACTAATATCTCACCTGGAACGCAGTAATGAATCTCAAGAGCAAACCATAACAGCTTTGCAATTGATAAATTCAACTCTAGCTACACTTGAAGGTCGTGTTGATAACATAGAAAGAATTTGTAATAAGTAGAGGACAACATGGTTGGTAGTATATTTTTTGCAGCGATTATAGTATTAAATATTACTTTTTCAAAAGAATATATAAACAGTCCAATAATAGAAATATACTTAGATAAAATGAAAACCTCCATTTTGATCCATCTTTTTTCAAAATGGAGGTTTTGTATTTGCTATTAATAAGGATTGAATAGAATCTTTTAATCAAGCTTTATTTCAAACCAACATCTATTAAAGTGACGACGTCTGTAAATATGTTGAGAATATTATTAAATCTATTTCCCTTACCTAACGTCTTTGTTAAAGAGCTTAGAAATAATACTACAATGTAAAATTTGTTCGTTTTACTGTAGCGCGGAAGATTAAAAAACGCCTTTCCTTCGAGAAAGGCGTTTTCGTTTTTTAAATGAAAACCTAATGATTATTAAGAAAAATATCATTTAAATTATATATACTCATTTTTCCTCACATCACATTGTGGAAATTAAATATAAAATTGTATACAATTAAAACAGGAACATACGTTCTTTTTAGGGATGTTCCTAGAGGATAACTTTTCATATTGAATATTGTTTCTAGTGTAAAAAATAGTTTTTTTACACACCGAGTGTCACAAAAAAACAAAAAACAAACACATCTCCTTTTATAAACATTTTTACCAAAAGGAGTTAAAATTAATGAATAAATCAAACGTGTCATTATGGTGTGATTTAGAAAAAATGGTAGAATTATATGCAAAAGAGACGGAAATATACAAAAAAGAAACGATTCTATCAAACGTATTCGAAGAAATGAAAAGTTATATTAGTAAATGCATAAACAATGCGTATTTAAAACCAAGAAACTACGGTCTTGAGATTCCAAAAGAAGACTTCGAGTCACGATTCATGCAAAATCTTTGGGAAGCAGTTGAATCATTTCAAGTTGGTGGTTCCACTTTCAAGAATATTGTAATTCGTAGATTTGACTTTGCTGAAAAGCATACCTGGAATCAATATAAAACAAAGGGAAACAAAGATGATAAAGATGGTGTTTCGTACGAATCCGCAAGATTGGAGTCACTGGACAGAAAAATAGGAGGTTCTGAGTCAGAAGAAGAAACAACGCTTGCAAATCTTTTAAACTGGAAAGTAGTTTCAACAGAAGACAAATTTCTTGACCAGATAGAAGAAGCTTCAATTATATCTGAATTCGCAAGAGTAAACGAAAGATATGCTAATGTAATTCGATTCATGGCGTTAGGTTACAAGGGAGATGCTTTAGCAATTGCAACTGGGGAAGCAGATTCTAACAATCCGAAGTTTAGAAAACTGATTCAGCGATCAAAAGAATCATTTGCAAAATTCATGAACGAAAGATCTTCTTTATAATCGGTACTTTTCCCCACCTTTAACCTCCTTTCAATATTGAACTTAAGCTGGTTAAAGAATGAATCTTCTAGTATTACACTACCTAAAAAAGAACATATGTTCCTTTTTGGGCTGAAATACGCCATTTAAGTTTCTATTAGGCTTTATAAAAGGCGAGATTAAATGAATAATGAAATGGTATTTATTATACAGCAGAAACTAATAGCGAATATAGGCTAGAGTAAGGATGTACTGGTTTCAGGAAAGACTGAATGGTTGAAAATGTATAAATAATGCTTTACAGATAGAATTAGGAGTTACCTTGTGCTAATAGCTTTGGGCCTTTGACTGGAGCTGCATTTAAACAATGGGGAGAAATGCAAATTCGATTGGTTCCTACCGATAAAAAACAAAACATCGTTAAACTAAAGCGCCCGATTGTAATTCATGTGAAGAAGTTATACCTACCCAAGTCTAATAGCTATAAAAATATCAAAGAAATAAGGAGAGAAAGATATATGTCATATACTATTATCAATAATTTCATCCCAGAGTCATTATATAAGCTCAAATCGCCATACAGGATGAGACCAGAATACATTACACTTCATAATACTTATAACGATGCGACTGCAATTAACGAAATAGCATTCATGCATCGGAATCCTGATCCGGTAAGCTACCACGTTGCAATTGATGATAAGCACGCTGTACAAGCCATCCCTTTTAACCGGAGTGGTTATCATGCCGGAGACGGTCCAAATGGTACAGGAAACCGTAAATCTATTGGAATAGAGATCTGCTACAGCAAATCAGGCGGCCCTAGATACTTTAACGCTGAAAAAAATGCAATAGAATACGTTGCACATGTACTTAAACAATATGGCTGGGGCATTGATCGTTTGAAATGGCATTATGATTGGATTAATAGTAAAGGAAAAAGGAAGAATTGTCCTCATCGCATCCTTGACGAGGGGCGTGCTAAATCAGTTAAAGAACAAATTGCATTAAAATTGAAGGAGTTGAATAAATGATTCGGCTCACTAAAGTAGCAGAATACCAAGTGCTGATAAAGCCATTTACTTCCATCTAAAAAAGACAGTAGACAAAATCGAAATCTCCGAGTTTGTCTACCGTCTGAGAGGACAATTAACTTTTGGCATATTTACTATTATCTATCACCTTTGGATTTCATAACTTCTGAAACCTTATCGCCTTCCAGTTTTAAGGAATTCAACAAAAATGAGTAGCTTGGTAATTACTAATCATGTAGGGAGCTTGTGGATCGATCGGAGAGTACCTGTCACGTATACTGTATGTTTCGACTTTTCATTGCCATAACTACAGGTTATTTCAATATTGTGTTATTATTAGTAAGCCCGAAATATAAAAAAATAAGCGCACCTTCTCAGTACGCACGACGAATGGCCATCTACCCTGAATTTTTTCGGATAGATGGCTATTTTGCACATGTGGCTTGGATTTTTTTCGACCAAGGCATGTAATTATTTAAAATCT
>NZ_JBSSFD010000076.1:0-7521 GCF_054062295.1 Lysinibacillus sp. TE18511 | reverse complement strand
TCACACCCGTTCCCATACCGAACACGGAAGTTAAGCTCTTTAGCGCCGATGGTAGTTGGGGGCTTCCCCCTGTGAGAGTAGGACGTCGCTAGGCATAATACCCAGGAGGATTAGCTCAGCTGGGAGAGCACCTGCCTTACAAGCAGGGGGTCGGCGGTTCGAGCCCGTCATCCTCCACCATTTGCCGGTGTAGCTCAGTTGGTAGAGCAACTGACTTGTAATCAGTAGGTCGTGGGTTCGACTCCTATCGCCGGCACCATAGTTTGAGCCATTAGCTCAGTTGGTAGAGCATCTGACTTTTAATCAGAGGGTCGAAGGTTCGAGTCCTTCATGGCTCACCATTTAATTGCCAACAAAATATGCGGGTGTGGCGGAATTGGCAGACGCACTAGACTTAGGATCTAGCGCCGCAAGGCGTGGGGGTTCGACTCCCTTCACCCGCACCATTTTTAAGAATTTCATAATTGCCAGGATAAATAAAATCTTATGCACATGCGGAAGTAGTTCAGTGGTAGAACACCACCTTGCCAAGGTGGGGGTCGCGAGTTCGAACCTCGTCTTCCGCTCCAAATGTGCCGGGGTGGCGGAACTGGCAGACGCACAGGACTTAAAATCCTGCGGTAGGTGACTACCGTGCCGGTTCGATTCCGGCCCTCGGCACCATTTTTTATATTTAGCGCCCGTAGCTCAATTGGATAGAGCGTCTGACTACGGATCAGAAGGTTGTGGGTTCGACTCCTGCCGGGCGCGCCAAATTAATATTTATCGGAATGTAGCTCAGCTTGGTAGAGCACTTGGTTTGGGACCAAGGGGTCGTAGGTTCGAATCCTGTCATTCCGACCATTTTATGGGGCCTTAGCTCAGCTGGGAGAGCGCCTGCCTTGCACGCAGGAGGTCAGCGGTTCGATCCCGCTAGGCTCCACCATAAAGATAACCAGTATAAAGATCCTGGCGGCGTAGCTCAGCTGGCTAGAGCGTACGGTTCATACCCGTAAGGTCGGGGGTTCGATCCCCTCTGCCGCCATCTTAAAGGACCTTTAGCTCAGTTGGTTAGAGCAGACGGCTCATAACCGTCCGGTCGCAGGTTCGAGTCCTGCAAGGTCCACCATTTATATAATTACGGAGGTATACCCAAGTCTGGCTGAAGGGATCGGTCTTGAAAACCGACAGGCGGGTAACACCGCGCGGGGGTTCGAATCCCTCTACCTCCTCCAGTTTTATTTCTATAAATGGCGCTTGAAAAACTCGAAAAGAACATATTATTAACGCGGGGTGGAGCAGTGGTAGCTCGTCGGGCTCATAACCCGAAGGTCGTTGGTTCAAATCCGGCCCCCGCAACCAATTCCTACAAATGGTGCTTGAAAAACTCGAAAAGAATATTATTAACGCGGGGTGGAGCAGTGGTAGCTCGTCGGGCTCATAACCCGAAGGTCGTTGGTTCAAATCCGGCCTCCGCAACCAAAATGGTCCCGTGGTGTAGCGGTTAACATGCCTGCCTGTCACGCAGGAGATCGCCGGTTCGATCCCGGTCGGGACCGCCATTTTTAAAAAGTATGGGTCAGTAGCTCAGTTGGTAGAGCATTAGATTGAAGCTCTAAGTGTCGGCGGTTCGATTCCGTCCTGACCCACCATATTTGCGGGTGTAGTTTAATGGTAAAACCTCAGCCTTCCAAGCTGATGTCGTGAGTTCGATTCTCATCACCCGCTCCAAGGGCCTATAGCTCAGCTGGTTAGAGCGCACGCCTGATAAGCGTGAGGTCGATGGTTCGAGTCCATTTAGGCCCACCATTTTTCCGAAGTAGCTCAGTTGGTAGTAGCACCTGACTGTTAATCAGGTTGTCGCAGGTTCGAGTCCTGCCTTCGGAGCCATTTTTTTGTGGGGAAGTACTCAAGAGGCTGAAGAGGCGCCCCTGCTAAGGGTGTAGGTCGGGTAACCGGCGCGAGGGTTCAAATCCCTCCTTCTCCGCCATTGGCCCGTTGGTCAAGTGGTTAAGACACCGCCCTTTCACGGCGGTAACACGGGTTCGAATCCCGTACGGGTCATACTAAAATGCAGTAGATGTAATTTACATCTACTGCATTTTTTTGTATAAGAATAGTTTTTGAGATTTCAATAATTTCCTCTAAAGTTTTCAGACGTAATTATGTCTCGGCATAATTGATAGTAAACATCACACCATGTTCACCTAGAGCTATAATAAACAAACGTCTACCAGAAATGAGTAGACGTTTTACCATTTAAGCTCTTAACAGCATTCTTTCAAGTGAGCTACGTGCTTCCTCTGCAGTGTGAGCATCTACTCGAATACGATTATGTGGTTGCCCCTTTTCTATACTTTCTAAGGACCAAAGTAGATGGGGGAGGTCAATTCGATTCATCGTAAGACAAGGACAGAAATTCTCATTTAAAGAGATAATATGCTTATCAGGGTGCTGCTTAATAATCCGATTAACAAGATTCATTTCAGTACCGATTGCCCATGCTGAACCACTTGGTGCTCCATTAATTGTATCAATAATGTATTTTGTAGAACCTGCATCATCTGCAGCGGCAACAACCTCGCGGCTACATTCAGGATGAACAATGATGCGCATATTTGGATACGCTTTACGCACAAGCTCCGTATGCTGAACTGTAAAACCTTCGTGTACAGAGCAGTGTCCCTTCCATAAGATTACTTGGATGTTTTCTGGGAACTGATCTGTCTCTAGCATATTTGTTTGAGGATCCCAGACTGCCATATTCTCTAGTGGTATTCCTAAATCATACGCAGTATTTCTACCTAAATGTTGATCTGGTAAAAAGAAAATACGTTGTTTTTGTGTAAATGCCCATTTAACCATTTCTTTTGCATTGGACGATGTAACACAGGCCCCTCCATGCCTTCCCGTAAATGCTTTAATGGCAGCAGTAGAATTGACATATGTTAGCGGGATAATGGTATCCCCGAAAAGCTGTTGTAAAATCGACCATGCTTGTTCTGTTTGATAAATGTCTGCCATATCGGCCATTGAACAGCCTGCTCGCATATCAGGTAAGTAAACATGCTGCTGTTCAGTTGTAAGCATATCAGCTGTTTCCGCCATAAAATGTACTCCACAAAATACTATATATTTAGCTTCTTTATTAGCAGCTGATAATTGAGCAAGCTGTAAAGAATCCCCTGTTACATCTGCAAATTGAATTACTTCATCTTTCTGATAATGATGCCCAGGGATGAAGAGTTTCCTTCCTAATTTCTTTTTTATAGCGATAATGCGGCATTCCATTTCATTTTTAGATAATGCACGATAATGATCTGGTAGTAGTGACGTTTGTTGTAATAAACTAGTGATGGACAAGGGAATTAGCTCCTTTCGTTTGTACAAGTGCACTAATATCAAAGGCTATTACTGAATGTGTTAACGCTCCAAGAGAAATCCATTGAATGCCTGTTTTAGCATAGGTGTTTAAGTTTTGAAGCGTTATGCCTCCTGAAGCTTCTGTAACGATATGTGGGGGAACGGCAGGAAGCCATTCATGTATTTCTTCAGGGCTGCGATTATCAAACATAATAATGTCTGCACCAGCTACAATTGCTTCAACTAGCTGTGCTTTTGTTTCGATTTCCACTTCGATTTTCACAGTGTGACCGATTTTCTCACGGGCAGCCTGCACTGCCTTAGTAATACTACCTGCAAACGCAATATGATTATCCTTTAGCATTATCGCATCGTATAAGCCATTACGATGGTTGTAGGCGCCACCGATTCTAACAGCATATTTATCTAACATACGCAGGCCAGGCATGGTTTTGCGAGTATCGCATATTTTCGCATTCGTACATACTGTTTCACGTACCGCTAAATTCGTAGCTGTAGCGATAGCAGACATACGCTGGATTAGATTCAATATTACCCGTTCACCAATTAATAATTTTTGAAGAGGACCTTGAATAACAGCGAGAACATCACCGGCATTTACTTCATCACCATCTTTTTTATAAAGTATAATATCCATTGATCGGTCTAGTAGAAGAAATCCATGCTCAATGATGAGGGCTCCACAAAAATGCCGCTTTCTTTCGCATAAAATGTAAAAGATCCCTGCTGTTCGGCAGAAAATATAAATTCACCCGATAAATCCCCATCTCCTATATCTTCATTAAAGAATTGCTTGAGCATTTCCTCGAGCTTGATGATATTCATACAATGAATTCCTCACTTTCATCTGTCCTTGTTGAAAAATAATCCAGCGGTTTACCCACTGTTTATCATTTTGTAATTTATCAGTGCGAATATGAGCTCCACGAGTTTCTGTTCGTGTAATGGCTGCGTGTGCCATTAATGTAGCGACAGTATGCATCATGTAAAGTTCAAGTTCTGGTAGATTCAAGCCATCTAAGTCAACATGAAGAAGTGTTTGCATTGACGGTAATTGTTGTACGAGTTGTTGTATATCAATAGGATTTCGCACAATGCCTAATGTGTGCATCATTGTTTGTTGTAATTGATTTTTGGTAAATAATGAGGGCATTGTTTGTTTGTAAGTTTTGTCAGCAATGAAGAAATTATTTTGCTTGCACCCCGTCTGGATAATGTATTGGGCCATTCTTTGTCCGAATGTAATTCCTTCTAATAGAGAGTTACTTGCTAAACGATTGGCACCATGCACCCCTGTACAAGCAACCTCACCAATTGCATATAGATTAGGAATAGATGTTCTTCCCATATCATCAGCAATAACACCACCCATTAAGAAATGACTACCTGGTGCTACAGGTATTAAGCCCTCTTGTAAATTGACGTTATTGTCAGAGCAAAGCTGAGCAATTGTAGGGAACTTTTCTTCAAAGTGTACAATACTGGAAATATCAATAAATGTTTTCTGTCCAGCAGCACGTTTATTAAATAACGCATGCGCAGTAATATGACGTGGTGCCAGGTCCAGCTGTTCATGTATGCCTTTCATTATGGGATGACGGTGTTCATCGACAAATATTCCTCCGGCGCCACGCACAGCCTCCGAGACTAATCCTTTGGCCTCACCTTCACACCAAAGTAAGCTAGGGTGAAATTGCATAAATTCCATATCACTGATGGTAGCTCCTGCACGATATGCTAAAGCGATACCATCTCCAGTATTCGTTGCAAAATTGGACGTACAAGAATAAAGCGCGCCGGCACCTCCTGTTGCGAGAATGACGTGGTGGGCTAGGTAACGCTTCATTCCTTTTGCTCCTTTAGTTAGAACGCCGATACAATCTCCATCTGTATTCAATAAAAGCTCGTAAGCCATTTCGTTGCAATTTACAACGATATTCGATGTTAGTTGCTCGAACAAATAATCGATCATTACTTGGCCCGTGCAATCACCACCTGCATGTAAAATACGGTGATGACTATGTGCGCCCTCTAAGCCTAGAGCCGGCGACCCATCGGCTTGTCGATCAATTTCGAGACCTCCTTCTAAAAAATCACGCATAATTTCTGTACCGTTTTCAATAAGTATTTCAACATTTCTTCTTTCATGATGATATTCACCAGCGGTCAATGTATCGGTAATGTGAAAGTTTGGGTGATCTTCTTGACTTGTAACGGCAGCAATCCCGCCTTGAGCGTGATAAGAACTGCTCATTTTAACAGATGACTTTGTAATAATCTGTACTTGAAAATGTTGTCCAAGAAACCGAGAAGCTTGGAGTGCAGCGATCCCGCTACCAATAACAAGTACATCTGTCATTACATCCATACCTATACCTTCCTTACAGTTGTCTTGACACTTATCTTTACATAAAATAAAAAAGAACACAAGACCTGATGAACTGGAAAGGAAGAATAAGATGATTTATTTGGATTATGCTGCAACATCTCCAATGACTCACAAAGCTCTTAAAGCTTATTGTGAGATAGCAAAACAGTATTATGGGAATAGTGCAAGCTTACATGATTTAGGAGGGCAAGCTCATTATTTTGTTGAACAGGCAAGAGCTGTTGTAGCAAGAGCTCTTGGAGTAAACAGTGATGGAGTTATCTTTACTGGAAGCGGAACGGAGGGCAATTTAATTTCAATTTTGTCGTTAGCTTTAGCGTCAAATAAAGGAAAACACATTATTTCATCACAAGCTGAACACACATCTGTACATGCTGCGTTAAATACTCTTGAAAAAATGGGTTTTGTGGTCACGAAGTTACCTTTACAGCAAGATGGTTGTATTCATGTGGAGCAATTACGAGAAGCAATACAAGAAGATACGGTTTTAATCACGATCCAACATGTAAATTCAGAGATAGGCTCTATTCAACCTATAGAAAATATTGCAGAGATTGCAAAACAATCAAATGTTCACTTTCATGTCGATTGTGTACAGTCTTTTTGTAAGCTACCGTTAAAACAGCAAGTGGATGCTATGACTGTTTCGGCTCATAAAATAGGTGGGCCAAAAGGCTGTGGAGCTGTTTATATTAATCCAAAGCTCCGTGTTCCTGCATTAGCACCGGGCTTGACACATGAGCGTGGGTTAAGGGGAGGTACCTTGGATACACCAGCCATTGTTGCTTTTGCTACGGCGATTGAAAATTATCAATATGAACGTCAGCATTATGAAGCATTACGTCAATACTTTCAGAAAAATTTACCGGAGACGTGTCAAATAATTGAGTGTAAGGAGCAATTGCCTAATATTTGTGGTGTATTGATGAAAAGGGTAGAGGGGCAATACGTTCTGTTAAAATTAAATGAAGCGGGAATATGCATTTCCACAGGGAGTGCCTGTGATATTCATAGTGAATCTGGTACGAAGGCGATTTTATCAATGGGCTATTCTATGGAAGCGGCACGCCAATTTTTTAGAATATCTTTTGGTCCTGCAACAACATTTGAAGAAATTGATCGATTACAAATGGTACTTTCCATAATTTAGTGTTGATCAGAATAAAAAAGTAAAGGATAGGATTAAAAATGAAAATCTATAATAAAATAATATAGAAATTATAAATTAACAGGCATGTTAATGATTTATAAAAAGATTTTTTGTATTCATTTTTGTAGCTGATTGGAGCGAAAGGTTACTCAAGTACTTCTGGCGAAGAGCAAAGATTCCTAAGGAAAAAATAACAAGGTTGATGTTTGCCCGTAGAAAGGAGTTAGCTTATTGCGAAAATCAGCATCCTTTTATTAAATAAAAGGAATAAAAATAGCTAATCAATCTATCTGATAAATTAATTGTTTTCTTTTAATTGAACAATTGCTATAATAAATAGTAGAGTAATTATTTCTCTTTCAAAACGAAAATATCTTCAAAAAGTAATAATTTCTTTTTTTTATTAAAAAGTGTTGCACAATGTGAGAAAACGTTATACAATAATTCTTGTCTTGAAGGACAGGTAATAAACTTCAAAACGAAATACATAAGAGTTTCAAAATACAACGTATATTGAAAACTGTTAATAGTCTAGTGATGATGGCAAAGAGGTCACACCCGTTCCCATACCGAACACGGAAGTTAAGCTCTTTAGCGCCGATGGTAGTTGGGGGCTTCC
>NZ_JBSSFD010000075.1:0-8201 GCF_054062295.1 Lysinibacillus sp. TE18511 | reverse complement strand
CTCGTCTGCTTAATACATAGAAAGAATAAATTGGATTAGTTGGAACGCCGTATGCGATGAAAGTCGCACGTACGGTGTGAACAGGGGGAAAAGCTAGCGATAATTTCAAAGGCTTACCTATCTGTATGAAGAGGAAAAAACTACATATATAAACTAAGGCGAAACATTGTTAAGGTTTTACAGGTGAAGTATTCTATGGAAAGAAATTAGAGCGGGGGCGTTCTCCAACAAGTGGAGACGTTTTGTTTTGTTACCTAACCAAAGAAGACGTGTAGAGGATCGTATATACTTGATAAAAAAAGAGGTGGTTGATTTGAACGCTAAAACCTTACTTGAATGGGAACAAAAACGCAATGCGAAAAAAATTGATTAATTTTGGGGAAAATTCTTTTTTATGCTAGTGCAACTTATTGTTTTAAAAAATGGTGAAATGTAGTTTGAGGAGTGGTAAGAATGAAAAATGTACATAGAGGGATTTAAATAGGGGATGGACAAAAACCCCAACTATGATTGTATGAAGTATATAATAGAAAAGAGGGAACTTGAATGAGGAAACTAAAAGTAACTGTTTTTATCTTATTACTGTGCATACCACTATCCCTATTAAGTGGTTGCGTTGAAAATACAAAACTAGTAGAAAAACCAATAGGAGATTATTTGTCCGAAAACTACGGGATAAAGGATGGGGATTTTAAAATTCTTTCTTCTTATAGTGGGTTTGGAATTTCTGATCTACAGACTTATGTGGAAATAAAAAAACCATACCACACTCTTGCTTTTTTTATTGTAGACAAAAACTCACATGAAATAGATAAAAATAGCAGCGATGATGTTTTTCTAGAAATATTCAAAGGAGCTTATGTGGAACAACATCGTGATGTTTTGAAACAATCCGATAAGATAACAAAAAAGTATAACTTATTAAGTGAATTCTCCTTTAATAAAAAGAATCCAAATTTCTATTACTATTTACATATAGATATAGATGAACAACAAGAAAAGGAATTAATTGAAAATTTCAAACGTGATCAAAAAATAAACACTGACAACATAATGAAAATGTTAAAAGATAGTAAACCTAGAGATCATGCTAATTATATAGGAGTCATCAATTTTAGTTACTATTACAATACCTACAAAAATAGTGAAACTGTTCCCAATGCTCAAAGTATTATGGATGATTTCGAAAAGAGCCATGTGCTAACAGAGGGCATTTATAAGATAGGAGTTAAAACCATGTATTCCAGCCCTAATGAAACAAGCGTAGATAGAACGGATAGTCGTAATAATAGTGTCATGTTTACCGTGGATGAACAAGGGAAATTTGAAATATTAAAAACAACTGTAGATTCTTGATAAAATACGCCAATTGTTGTGTTTTAAATAAGGGGTGACTTCCCACAAGGAAGGGTCCTGCACCCCTAAAGTTATGAACTGCTCCCTGTCAAGTAGACAGTGGAAATAATAAAAATGCTTTATGCGGCTTGATCCCTAAATTCCAAGGGACTCAAGCCGTTTAGTTTTTCTTGATAACGCTCTGAATTGTAGAACGAAATATATGTATCAATTGCTGCTTCTAAGGCTTCATATGTATCATATTTATTGAGATAATATTTTTCTGTTTTAGCGTACCCCAAAAAGCCTCAATTGGTCCGTTATCGATACAACGTCCAACTCTCGACATACTATGTACCCTATTCGCATCTTCAATCATCCGTTTGAAGAATTTTGATGTATATTGATAGCCACGATCACTATGTATAAGTGGCTGTTCGTCCTTTTTTAAACCTTGTATAGCTGGTATCATCGTGTTAAAAACGAGTTTATTATTATTCGAATGACCTAATATATAACTCACAATCGAATTATCATGTAAATCAATAATAGCGCTTAAATAAGCTTTCTTCCCATTGCCATACTTGAATTCGGTCACATCTGTACACCATTTTTGATTTGGTTTATCTGCATTAAAATCACGATTTAGTATATTTTCTGCCACATAATCTGGCTTTGATTTACGATATTGTTTTCGCTTTCGACGAATCACAGATTTCAATCCACAGATTTGCATTAAACGGTACACGCGTTTTTTATTCACTTTTGGTAAATCATCTTTCTCACGTTGGCGATTGATTGTCAGTGTAATGCGACGATAGCCATAAATCCCATCTACTTGTTTATAGAGACGTTGAATCGATTTTAAGAGTTGTTCATTCTCATTTTCTTGTGGGGATGGTTTACGGTTTAGCCATTTATAATAAGCTGCACGCGAAACACCAGCGATCTCACATAATAAAATGATTGGCAATGCTTCTTTCGTGGCTAATTCCTGAATGGCGATGTAACAACTTTGAATACGAATTTTACTTAACGATGCCTCCTTTCGATTTCCTCTAACTTTTTTAAAAACAGATTTTCTGCACGTAATCGTTCATTTTCACGTTCCATACGTTGGATTTTTAAACGTAACTCATCCTCAGCGGTTAATTCTTCTACTGGCTTTGTATGGCCACGTCGATCTAGTAAACCAGACTCACCCATTTCCTCATATTTCTTCACCCATTGGTATACTTGTTGGTAAGATACCTCATATCTTAACGCTGTTTCTTGATAGTTTTTCTCATTAGCTATACAAGTTTTTACAATTTCAACACGCTCTTCTACAGTAGTTTTTCTGCCTTTGGTCATAGTTTGGCTCATTCCTTTACCCGAATCTTTTAATTCACTATGACTAGTATACTTTTTAATCCAATTTCTTAAAACAGATCTACTAGAAAGTCTATACTTTCTTACAACCTCTCTTAAAGAGAATTCGCCTGAAAGGTAATCTTGGACAGCCGCAAATTTTAGTTCTTTAGAATAACTATTATGCTGGTTTAATCGTTCAAGGCCCTCTTCTCCAAAATGAAGATAATCATTTTGCCAATCTTTTATTGTATCTCGATGAACATTAAATACTTTCGCTACTTCATTTAATGTAAGTGGACCTTCGTGATACAGCTTTAAAATTTCTAACTTCTCTTTTTTAGAGAAGGAATGCTTCCTCATAAAAACTCCCCATTCGATAAACAGATTTTATTTTTTAATCTGTCTACCTAATGGGGAGCATATCATTAGAGTCAAAATCTAACTTTAGGGGTGTTTTTTTTTATGGCGAAATACAGTGAAGTAATCGCATGTTCTATTTGTAAATTTGGCTCAAAAAAATGGCAATCCCCAAGGATGCATCTTTTGTTTAGTCGTAATGACAGAAATTGGCTGTTGTGAATTCGAAATTGTCCGAATTGTCGGGGTGCGCTTTACAACGAACACATATGTTTTCGTGGCACCGTATGTCGGTGAAAACGATACGTTTGTACCGTTATACTACGAAGTTCCCGAACGCGATCCGATTTCTGACCATCCTGACTAACCAGAACCTGTGTGCCACACGTCTAGATATACCGTGAATGGGAATTGCGACCATTGTGAATCCACTAAATTCTTTACTGTAACCGCAATATACCCGGATTATGAAGCCACACATACCGTTCCGTTTGTAATATGACCGCCATTAAATCAAATATTTGAACATTGTATAAATAAAAACCTCCTGTAACCTTTTGTGACGTTCCATGGAAAAATATTAAAAGAAAAGACGTTCAGAAGAACCTCCAAATCGTTACTTAATTGAAAATGTACCCGAAGTGGAATAAGGCGCTACAAATTATATATTAACTAGAAACAAAATCGCATAATAAAACATGTTCGCTTAACTATAGCGTAGAGGATATAGCCTTTCCATTCGGGGAATGCTTTTTTCCTTTTTAAATTATTTAATTTCTCACAATCTATTAATAATTATCACAACAAAATGGAAAGAAACCAAAATTTAGTAGTATTATAGAACGTATATTCTCAATAGTAACAAACATATTTCACCGATGTCGTCACAAAATGCATAAATCACCACACATTTCATCGTAGTGAGCGGATCTTTCACTAAGGTGAGTTTAATGCTCATTTTGGTGAGAAGGGAGAAATTACAAGTGAAGTGAAGGGATCTCAAATCTGCTCATAAAAAAGGAAAAGGAGAGATAACAATGGATGAAATGGTATTGAGAGTTCAAAGATGGGTTAATCAAGAGTATAGTCACTTACCAGGGTTTAATGAAAGGGTACCGGAAGATGGAAAAGTAGGTTGGCCAACGGTGTACGGTTTAACCCGAGCGTTGCAACTTGAATTAGGAATTACTAATACTGCCAATAGCTTTGGTCCAACAACTGCTAGTGAGTATAATCGTTTCGGTATTCTTGAATTAGGAAAAGTTCCAGATACTGATCAAGCGAAAAATATAGTAATGATACTTCAGGGGGCAATGTATTGCAAGGGATATAATCCAACTGGATTTACAGGAACATTTGGTGAGGGGACAAAAGCAGGGATTATTAATTTACAAACGGATGCTGGATTACCTGTGAGAGATGGGAAAGTTTATGACTATGTTTTTAAAGCTTTCTTAACAATGGATGCTTATCGCCTCACTCCAGGTGGAGATGCAAAAATAAGACAAATCCAACAAGATTTAAATAATAAGTATTACAAAACTGCTGGAGTTCAACCAACAGATGGTCATTATCAACGAGGTACAAATAAAGCTTTAGTGTATGGCTTGCAAACAGAAATGGGAATTCCTGCAGCTTCTCAAACTGGCTCGATTGGTCCTGCGACAAAGGATGGATTACCAATTCTAAAAGAAGGTAGTTCGGGTAGATTTGTTACATTATTCCAATATGCGTTATATTTTAATGGATATGATTCTAGTCCATTTTCAACAACATATAATGCGATTATAGTAAATAAAGTTAAGGAATTCCAAGGATTCACACTACTCTCTGTTGATGGTGTTGCTAATAAGTCAACTTGGTTATCAGCATTAGTTAGTACGGGGGATCCAAGTCGAAAAGGAACGGCTTGTGATTGTATAACGGAAGTCACTTTAGAGAGAGGCAAAGCTTTAAAGGCTGCTGGTTATGAAACTGTAGGACGTTATCTTACTAATGTTTCAGGTGGTATAAATAAAAAACTACAACCAGGTGAATTGAAAAATATTTTTGATGCCGGATTATCTGTATTTCCAATTTTCCAAACTTATGGTGCGAAGGCTTCAAGTTTTAGTGTGGAACAAGGTGGATTGGATGCAAAAGCAGCATACGATGCAGCAAAAAAATATGGATTCCAAGATGGTACTACTATTTATTTTGCAGTTGATTTTGATGCATATGGGACAGATATTACGGATAATATTCTTCCTCATTTCAATGCCATAAATAAGAAAATGGTTCAACTTGGTGGATCTTATAAAGTAGGTGTTTATGGGCCTCGAAGCGTATGTATTCAAGTTTCAGAGAAAGGTTATGCAAAGACAAGTTTTGTTAGTGGGATGTCCACAGGATTTAGTGGGAATTTAGGATATCCGCTACCAAAAAACTGGGCTTTTGATCAAATTTCAACGATTAAAGTTGGATCAGGTAGTGGTGCTATCGAGATAGATAATAATATTAAATCAGGTCGAGATACTGGTGTTACTAAAACAGAAATTGATAAGTTACCCTTTACACTTCAGCTTGCTGAAATGGCGAGAAATGCGTATCGTAAAGATCCACCAGAGGATTTTGTGAGTCCAGGAGGATGGGAGTTAATCAAAACTGATACCAATTCATTTACTTCTTTTGATGTACATGTGTATAGTAAAGAAATTTCTATAGGAAAATATGCTTATACAGTTGCATTTAGAGGTTCACAGGAGTGGGAGGACTTTGTAGAAGATATCGTTCAAGTAGGGCTAAACATGGGTGGTTTACAAATTGATGATGCTGTTGATTATGTTAGAGAATTAATACAAACTGATTCTGAAATGATGAGTCATATGTATATTACAGGTCATTCACTTGGTGGGTACTTAGCACAATATGTACAAAGCGAAATGATTGATGAAAATTTACCTTGGGTTGAATCAAACACAGTGACATTTAATGCGCCAGGTTTTAATCCTGGTATCAGTTTTGTTGATATTGCACATAAAGCAAAAGTAACCCTAAAACTTGCTAATGATAAACTTAAAAAATATGATGATCTTATAGTTAATCATCGTATTATCAAAGATGTTATAAGTTTTTTTGGAGATGACTTAGGAACGGTGTTTGATTATGAAAGTACGGTTAAGGATCCACCAAATCCTCTTTTATATTATCATGGTCTAGATCGATTCCATGAAGTAAATTTAAAATAGAAGTGTTTCTAATAAAGTCACTATACCCTGATAGGAAACTAGCTGGTTTTTTATGAATATTTAACAGTGAATTTTATGAATTATTGGGATTCAATATATTTAAAAGACTATTAAAAGTCCAAACTTTCCACTGCTTTTTGTTTTATACTAAGGTTATCAATGTATGTAGGTAGTATTTAAAATGATTTCAAACCAAGAAACGCTGAAACTCAGCCCTTTTATGGCGATCTATGATATCGTCGTACCCAAAAATAATATGCTTCGCCAAATCAATGAACTTGTCGATTTCTCATTTATTTTAGACGAGTTGAAAACTAAATATTGTCTCGGTCGCAATGCTGTGCCTCCTATTCGTATGTTCAAATATTTATTATTAAAAGCGATTTATGATGTATCCGATGAAGATCTTGTTGAACGCTCGAAATGCGACATGTCCTTCAAATACTTCTTAGATATGACGTCTGAAGAAGATGTCATTCATTCAAGTTCATTAACGAAATTTCGCCGACTCCGTCTTCAAGATATGGGTTTATTAGATTTGTTGATTGGAAAAACGGTAGAGATTGCGTTAGAGAAGAACATCATTTCGAGTAAAACGATTATTGTTGATGCCACACATACAAATGCACGTTACAATCAAAAATCACCAAAGGAATTTTTACAGGAAAAATCAAAAAACGTCCGTAAAGCTGTCTATCAATTTGATGAAACAATGAAAGAAAAATTCCCGCCCAAAACCACTTCTAATGAAGTAAAGGATGAACTCGATTATTGCCGTCAAGTTGTAGAAATCGTGGAAGCACAACACAAAATAGCGAGTATCCCTGCTGTCAAAGAAAAATTAAATGTTTTAAAAGAAGTAGTCGAAGATTTTGAAGTACAACTTAGTTATTCCGCAGACCCAGACGCACGTGTTGGTCACAAATCAGTGGACTCTTCTTTCTTTGGCTTTAAAACGCATATTGCTATGAACGACGAACGCATCATTACAGCCGCTGTCGTGACAACAGGTGAGAAAAGTGATGGAAAATACTTAAAAGAATTAATAGAAAAAAGTAAAACAACGGGTATAGAAATTGACACAGTAATCGGTGATGCAGCTTATTCAGAGAAAGATAATCTCCAATTAGCTAAAACAGAGGAATTTCAACTTGTATCAAAACTAAATCCGCAGATTACACAAGGTGGACGTACGAAAGAAGAAGAATTTGAGTTTAATAAAGATGCTGGTATGTATGTGTGTAAAGCAGGACATATGGCAATTCGCACAGCACGTACGAATAAAAAGAATGTCGGAAAGAATCAACGTCAAACCTATTATTTTGACATAGAAAAATGTAAAGTATGTCCTTTGCGTGAAGGTTGTTATAAAGAAGATGCTAAAAGTAAGACCTATTCGGTGACCATAAAATCGATGGAACACGCAGAACAGGAAGTCTTTCAGAACACAGATGATTTCAAAGAACTGGCGCGTTCACGTTATAAAATTGAAGCCAAAAACAGTGAGTTAAAGAACGGACACGGGTATGATGTAGCATCATCTGCGGGTCTATTTGGCATGGAAATGCAAGGAGCCACAACTATATTCGCCGTCAATTTGAAACGGATACTCACGTTATTGAAAGAAAAAGAGTAAAATAACCGAAAGAAATAGGCGACTTCCTGTTCAAAGTTGAACAAGAAGTCGCCTATTTTTATCTGAAATGAACCTACAAATTTAAAAACGTAAGTTTTTCAGTGCCCTCGTTGTTTAACTGAAGGACTTTCGTTGTGCGCCCGGCATGCGCATGAACTATAGGGTGTAAGTCCTGAACCCCGAAGACAGAAGTAGAGATTAGCCAAGAGCAAGGGTGTCCGAGGCGACTCGGAATCTGAAGGAAGCTGGCGGCAAAACACCGGTCCGAGGAACACGAATCTCATAGAAGGCTA
>NZ_JBSSFD010000074.1:0-9553 GCF_054062295.1 Lysinibacillus sp. TE18511 | reverse complement strand
AATGAATGATCCTCTTAAAACAGAAGAGGTAGGTGAAACGAATCCTGTAGAAGAACAGGATTTAGTAGCACATCTAGATTCCACTCGTGAACTGCTCATTGCTTCTGAAATTAAAATTGAGGATGAAATGAATAATCTCCTTGAAAAAGAAGAGGTAGATGAAACGAATCCTGTAGAAGAACAGGGTCTAGCAGCACATCTAGATTCCAATCGTGAACTGCTCTTTCCTTCTGAAATTAAAATTGAGGATGAAATGAATAATCTCCTTGAAACAGAAGAGGCAGATGGAACGAATTCTATAGAAGAACAGGAACTAGCAACACATCTAGATTCCACTCGAGAACTGCTCTTTACTTCTGAAATTAAAATTGAGGATGAAATGAATAATCTCCTTGAAACAGAAGAGGCAGATGGAACGAATTCTATAGAAGAACAGGAACTAGCAACACATCTAGATTCCACTCGAGAACTGCTCATTGCTTCTGAAAATAAAATTGAGGATGGAATGAATGATCTCCTTAAAACAGAAGAGGTAGGTGAAACGAATCCTGTAGAAGAACAGGAACTAGCAACACATCTAGATTTCACTCGAGAACTGCTCATTGCTTCTGAAATTAAAATTGAGGATGAAATGAATACTCTCCTTGAAACAGAAGAGACAGAAGGAACGAATTCTGTAGAAGAACAGGGTCTAGCAGCACATCTAGATTCTGATTATGAATTGCTCATTGCTTCTGAAGTTAAAATTGAGGATGAAATGAATAATCTCCTTGAAACAGAAGAGACAGAAGGAACCAATCCTATGGAAGAACAAGATTTTGCAGCTCAACCAGACTCTAATCGTGAAATTATAAGTTTTTCTGAAACCGCTGGTGAGGATAAAATTATGAGTCTTACAGATACAGAAGATATGGAGAAAACCAATCCTGCAGGCCATGTCAGTGCATTTCCCGATTCAATACAAGGAAAAGTATGTTCTCTAACCAAAAAAATCCTAATTTCTACCCACGTAGAAATTGATGATTTTCTCCATGCTCCTATCTGTGGTGAGATAGCTAAAAATACATTTGAATTTTTTGATCAAAACAATCTCCTTTCTCCTCAATTTGAAACCAAACTAATTAATACTACGATGGATTATCCTGAACAGCCTAATTGTCGTTTGGTTCGTTCTAAAATAAATGAATGTATATTTTTAATGAAAAATGATACTTTTGATAACAATAATCAGAAGAATAATCCGTTTAAATCAGTTGCAGTTCCCTTACATAATACACAATCAATTAAAAAAGGAGAGACAAATAATCACTCTTGCACTTCAGATGACTTTATGAATATTAGAGTTCCGGTTGTAGTTGGAGAGTACAAAATTGAAATATGCCTGGAAGAATATTTTGTATTTGACAATGGAATTGCAGGCGTTAAAGACATCTCGAATGAGATAGTATTAACCAATAGTAGATTTGTACCTAATCAGTTTTCTCAATCATTAGGTAATGGGACTTGTACAGCGTTAAAGGGAAATTTAATTATTGAAGGCTTTATAAATCAAAATATTGAGTATACTGCATTGCACACTATGAGTGAAGTACTTGCAGAAAATGAGTCATTACTTCATTCAAATCAATTGTGCCAAAATATAGTATTAGAATTAGTCATTCATATGCTACAAGTACAGCAAATTCGAGTGTTGAGGGTCTAGAGGATAATTGAAACTTATTGTTCACGTCAAAAATCTTTTTTTAACTTCTTTCAGCAAATGCCTTTTGTAGCGAAAGCAAAGCGACAGCTACAATTCTGCCGAGGCATATTGATTATCAGTAAAATAACTAGTATATACGTCTATGCATATAGCTAATTACTACATATTCTAGCTATATAGAGAGCGCTCTCTAATACTAAAAAAAATGAAAAGAGGAATCTGTTTGAGTGATCAATTAGAAAATCAATGCCTTCCTTGTCCAGTGACATCGACTGAACAAATACCATTAGCTAGTGAAGTTACTCCAATACACGCTACACCAGTTACGGGTCCAATTATTAAAGTACCAGTTGTACTTGCAGAACCGACACTTCAAATAGTTGTGGAGTCGGATATTACGCTTACTCCAGCAGCAACTGAAATCAAAAGAGTGAAAAAAAATGTATTCCTAAATCAAGTTAAACTAGTACCGGTTAGCTTTGCACGTATTGGTACAACTGACTTTTTTAAGGTAACAAGGGCTAAATTATTTGTAGCAGGGCATATTCGGAAAAATATAGAATATGCTTCAGCAGCATGTAATGGGGCACTTCGAGATAGAATTGCCGATGTTCAGTTTTCTGGTTTTACAGATCTTACTTTCCCACAAACACCTGAAGGCCCTACTCCGATCTTTGGAATTTCCGAGTTTGCCGAAGTAAACTTCCTAAATGAAAATACTCAAATGGATGCTCGATTGGATAAGGCTTTCTTCCAAAATCTTGTTAAATACAATGAACAACCATTTGGCGAGTTAATAGCTGCAAACTTCTTTGAACTTGATTTTTCACCAATTATGGCAGCACCAGAAGGCACTTTCAGCACATTGCGTGAAAAAATTGTACTGGAACTTACTGTAAAAGTAGTGCAAGTTCAACAAGTTCGCCTTGGACCTGGAAGTCAAATAATAACTCCTGTTCTTTTAGGACTTACTCCTCCTGGTAATCAATGATAATTCATAGTTTTAGAGGATTATAATACATGAACTACCCACTACGTAGCTAATGATTGAAGTAGGAGTCTTCTGTCTGGAAATGATAAAAAGGGCTGTTCAATACAAAAAAATGTAATCATAAAAAAAGCCCTGAAATATTTAATGGCCATAGACAAAAATCCAAGAATTGAGTTGACAGTTGAAAATTCGGTCAATCTAATTTTCAACTGCTTTTTACAATTTATCTTCTTTCAGCAAATATTTTTTGTAACAAGTACTTTGTGTAAGCATAAAGGCGAATCCGGACGCAATTATCCCAAGGTATAATTAATTTACCAAAGTAACGAGCGGCCAAAAATCGTGAGTTTCCATCTCTAGGTTGTGCCTGAGTAAACGTCATTATGATTGCGAATAAATGCAGTCATGGTAAGGCTTGAAGGAGTAGGAAAAACCCATACTCAATGAGTAATTCTAACAATAAGAGCCGATTCAAAAAACTTTGAATCGGCTAAAATGCATAGTCCAAATAAACTTGTTGGAATAGGTTTGATTTTTTAGTAAAATCCCCTATTTAAGCATTGTAGGATTACCTGAACCCGTTGACCACGAATACAGTGGTAAATTTAATGTGCGTGTTCCTAAGACATTGCATAAGCAGCTGGTACAAGAAGCAGAAGACGAGATGTATCATTAAATCAATATGTTGTTTATAAGCTTTCTAAATAAGTTATCGAGGTCACGTTCTTTTGAGCGTGACTTTTAATTATACCTTGAGAGGTAGAGTATGACTTTGAAAGAGGAAAAATTAAAAGGGTCACGCGGAGGATAGTGACCCTTACTAATTTGAAGGTGTAAAGGATAAGTTTCATTATCCTAATAGTTATGAGCATTAGAGATGGTGTCGAGTATTAATAATATTTTGACATCATGAAACTAGCGCCGACAATAATAAGAAGAATGAATAGAACAACAATTAGAGCGAATGATGAGCCAGATCCATAACCACCATTACCATAATCTTGAGACATAATTAATTCCCTCCTTCCTATAATCTATAATATGAATAGTCGTTAAAGTGAATTGCGATATTCATCTATTTTACAAAAATAGAGACATATAAATTGAAATAAATGTTAAGACATTGGGAGTTCAAAGAAGAACAGGGGAATAGGGCTTCGGCTCTTTCTTGTGTTTCTTGGAGATTAGAGTGTTAGAACCTCTCAAAGATAGTGGGCATAAGCTGATAATATATGTCGAATTGAAAGGGTGTCTTGTTCATGAATCCTTATCTTCAATTTCCCTATCGTGATTATAGGTTGATGCCAAGCGATTTTTATTACTCCCCTTATTCTGAAGGATGGTCGATCTGGAACAATGGTGCTCCTGAATTTGATGAAAGACACAGTTTACCATCACAGCAACGACTTACCTTCGTGCTTGTCCATGGTTCTTGGGCCGATGCACAATTCTGGGACGGTGTAGCTGCAGAATTGCGCAGTCGAGGGCATGTCGTCTATACACCTGAATATGTAGGTCACGGCAAAGATCCGAACAAAAAGGTCACACATGCGATGATCACGAAGTCCGTCGTTGATTTTATAACGAAATGGAACCTACGTAACTTTGTTCTTGTAGGGCACAGTTTCGGAGGAACAGTCATCCAAAAGGTTGCAGAGCAGGTACCAGGTCGCATAAAGCGGCTTGTCTTCTGGGACGCGTTCGTACTGAAAGACGGAGAATCGGTTGCTGAGTTCCCGCCCCAAATGAGGCAAGGTTTTGAGCAGCTCAGAGCTAGCTCAACGGACGATACTATTATGCTCCCGTTTCCCCTGTTTCGAGATTCGTTCGTCAACACGGCCACTTTTGAGGAAGCTAAATGGATGTATGAAGGCGTCACTCCGGAACCGGCAAAGCCACTTTTTGAGAAACTGGATCTTAAAGCGTTCTACTCGCTATCTACGCCCAAAAGTTATGTCTATTTCTATCAAGACAACGCATTGCCACAAGGAGAGGGCTACGGCTGGCATCCGAATATGTCCAGACGACTCGGTCAGTTCCGGCTGATCGTAGGGGACGGAGACCATTTTACAGACACGCGTACAAGGCCTGCTATGGTGGCACAGAAGCTTTACGAGGCAGGTCGCGACTGATGTTCTGTGAGCAAGATTAAGTTAATGGTGAACTTTACTTATATAACCAGAAAAAAGACCACTCCGTGATTGGGGGGCACTGAAAAACTTACGCTTTTATAATAGCGAACCTTTTTCAGATAAAAATAATGCACTTCTTGTTCAATTTTGAACAGGAAGTGCATTATTTCCGTCTCTATTCCTTATTCATTTTTGTTTAGTAGCTTTAATATCCGTTTCAAATTGACAGCGAATATCGTTGTGGCACCCTGAATTTCCATGCCAAATAGACCCGCAGTCGATGCCATATCGTACCCGTGTCCATTTTTTAATTCACTATTCTTCGCTTCTACTTTGTAGCGATTTGCGGCTAATTGCTTAAATGCTTCCGTATTTTGAAATGCTTCTTGTTCGGCATGTGTATCTGACTTAATTGTGACAGAATACGTTTTACTTTTTGCGCCTTCTTTATAACAGCCCTCTCCTTGGACATACTTTGCATTTTTCAATATCAAAATAATATGTCTGACTTTGACTCTTACACGTTCCTTTTTTACCCGTACGTGCTTTTCTTGTCGCGAGATGACCGGCCTTACAAACAAACATTCCAGCGTCTTTATTACTTTTAAGAGATTCAGCTTTTCTTTGACAGCTGGTATTTGTGCAATTTGTGGTTCCTTTTCAATGACTGAAATGACTTCTTTACAGTAAGCTAATTCATCCTTTACTTCGTTAGAAGTGGTCTTTGTGGGGAATTTGCCTTTCATCGCTTCGTCTATTTTAGAGACAGCTTTTCGAACGAATGAGCATGTCTAATAAGCTTACGTCTTGGAGACGAAGCCGACGAAATTTTGTAAGCGAACTTGGATCAATGACCGGATCTTCTGGCGCCATATCCAAGAAATATTTGAATGACATATCATACTTTGAGCGTTCTACTAGGTCGACGTCTGATACATCATAAATCGCTTTTAATAATAAGTACTTAAACATGCGAATTGGGGGAATGGCATTACGTTCATTGTCTAAACAATATTTTGTTTTTAACTCTTCTAAAATGAATGAAAAATCAACAAGTTCATTGATTTGGCGAAGCATATTATCTTTTGGCACAACAATATCGTAGATCGACATGTATGAACTTAAATGAAGGGTTTCTTGATTTGAAATCATCGGGGACACCACCTGTACATTAATTCTTTTATTATAAAGGAAAGCGTGACTAAAATAATAGTATGATACATTGCGTTGTTTGGAGAAGCATCGCTCGACTCCTGCGGGAAAGCGAGACAGACGAGACCCCGCACGAAGCGAAGCGTAGGAGGAGGCTCGGCGCTCGCCCGCGGAAAGCGAGCGGAATGCTTCGGAAAACAACAGTAGAGTCACAATGCCAAATGAAAAAAGCGAGGTATTCGACGATTTAATCGTTGAATACCTCGCAATGTGAGATGATATGGACTTTTTCAGTGCCCTCCCATGATTGCGGCCTTAATTTTTGTCAAAAGCATGATAACTATAATAGAAGAAAGATCACCTTTTTATTGGTGGTCCTGGACTAGTGAGTTTGTGACGCTATCAACGCCCAGACGAAGATCAAGTTCTAAGGGAAAATTACTTTTAAGTCATAGAAACAAATGACAGGTACTAAAAATGGTGCCTGTTTTTGATGAAATATAATAAGCATAGCCAAAAAGCTAGGCTCATTATATTTATTTGTGCTATTATAAGACACGTTGATAATTTAATTTATTGTAGTGTACTCTTGAAAGGATGATATATATTATGAGTAACGAGCGATCAAAAATCGTGAGTTTCCATACTCTAGGTTGTAAAGTAAATCATTATGAAACAGAAGCAATTTGGCAGTTATTTAAAGAAGAAGGCTATGAACGTACGGAGTTTGATAAGCAAGCCGACGTTTATGTCATTAATACGTGTACTGTAACAAATACAGGGGATAAAAAATCACGTCAGGTCATTCGACGTGCTGTTCGTCAAAATCCAGATGCTGTTATTTGTGTAACAGGATGCTATGCTCAAACGTCTCCAGCAGAAATTATGGCGATACCTGGCGTTGATATTGTTGTTGGAACACAGGATCGTACAAAATTGCTTGGTTATATTGAGCAATATCTTAATGAGCGTCAACCGATTAATGCTGTACGCAACATTATGAAAAATCGTGTGTATGAGGAACTAGATGTACCAGCATTTACAGACCGTACACGTGCATCTTTAAAAATACAAGAGGGCTGTAATAATTTCTGTACTTTTTGTATTATTCCGTGGGCTCGTGGGTTAATGCGTTCTCGAGACCCTAAGGAAGTATTAAGCCAAGCACAACAACTAGTGGATGCAGGGTATCTTGAAATTGTCCTAACGGGTATTCACACAGGCGGTTATGGACAAGACTTAAAAGATTACAACCTAGCACAATTACTACGTGAACTAGAGGCGAATGTTAAAGGTTTAAAACGTCTCCGTATTTCTTCGATTGAAGCAAGTCAATTAACAGACGAAGTGATTGAAGTTTTACGTGAATCAAAAATCGTAGTTAACCATTTACACATTCCAATCCAATCTGGCTCTGACACAGTTTTAAAACGTATGCGTCGTAAGTATACAATGGAGTTTTTCGGTGAACGCTTAACTAAACTACATGAAGCTTTACCAGACTTAGCGGTTACATCTGACGTAATTGTAGGTTTCCCAGGAGAAACTGAAGAAGAGTTCATGGAAACGTATAACTTTATTCGTGATCATAAGTTTTCTGAATTACACGTATTCCCGTTCTCTCCACGTACAGGCACACCAGCTGCACGTATGGAGGACCAAATTGCCGAGGATATTAAAAACGAACGTGTTCACCGCTTAATCGCTTTAAATGACCAATTGGCGAAGGAATATGCTTCTCGCTTTGAGGATCAAGTACTAGAAGTAATTCCAGAAGAATTCGTGCATGATGGAAGTGATGAGGAAGGACTTTTAACAGGTTATTCAGATAACTACTTGAAAGTAGTATTTGAAGGTCCGGAAAGCCTAATCGGTCAGCTTGTGAAGGTGAAAATTACCCAAGCTGGATATCCTCATTCTAAAGGACAATTTGTGCGTGTATTAGAAACAGTTAGATAGTAAAAGGATTGCCTATCATTTTTTGATAGGACAATCCTTTTTTTTTGTTTCTTAAAAAAAATCTACATACTGAGCAGTAACTCAGTGGGAGCGAATCAAGTGGGATTTCTAAGAGTTACTAAAATTGTCATCTAATAAACAGAAAGAAATTAGACGACAACGTGAAAAAATGGTATGATGCCAAAGAGGTACGTACAACTTGTTGATAGAAGGAGAGTCTAATAATGGAACAAAATTTTGCGCGTATGATTGATCATACATTATTGAAGGCTGAAGCAACAAAAGAACAAATCGAAAAACTTTGTGCCGAGGCAAAACAATTTAGCTTTGCTTCTGTTTGTGTAAATCCGACTTGGGTAAAATATAGTAGTGAGCTTTTACAAGGCTCAGATGTTTTAGTTTGTACAGTAATTGGCTTCCCTCTAGGTGCTAATACTCCAGCAGTTAAGGCATTTGAGGCAAAAGATGCGATTGCTAACGGCGCTAAAGAAGTAGATATGGTCATTAATATCGGTGCTTTAAAAGATAAAAACTATGACCTTGTACAAGCGGATATTGCTGCAGTTGTTGAAGCGGCAAAAGGCAGTGCGCTAGTGAAAGTTATTATTGAAACTTGCTTACTAACAGAAGAAGAAAAAGTGAAAGCATGTGAGCTAGCGGTCGCAGCAGGGACTGATTATGTGAAAACATCAACTGGCTTCTCTACAGGTGGCGCTACAGTAGAGGATATTGCCTTAATGCGTAAAACAGTAGGTCCAGAGCTAGGTGTAAAAGCGTCTGGTGGTGTTAGAAGCTTAGAGGACATGAAAAAAATGATTGAGGCTGGAGCAACTCGTATTGGAGCAAGCTCTGGTGTAGCCATTATGAATGGGTTAATTGCAGATTCTAATTATTAAGGTTACTTAAATCAAATATAGTAGTGGTTGTGGGGCTGTTCTTTACGAACTAGCCCCACTTTTATTTAAACTTGGACTTCATGCCGCTGCTGCAGTCCAGCTATATAATGCGCCTAGATAGGTTTTTTAGATCCTCTGCGATAAAAGGGAGGCTCTGTACTTTCATTGTGTCCAAGTACTAGCCTTGCCTAAATGGATGGCTAAAGGGGGCTTAATTTGATAAGAATTAAACAACTTGAAAGTGCTTAACTACAATAATCTGTAGTTAGGCTCTTATATTTTTATATCAAAATTAAATAACCAGGTGTGTTGATTAGGAAAAAGTAGGTTTATTATTGAGCGATAAAAGGATTTTTTTGTTGATATATTGCTTATGTATACCCATTTTTAACTGATTAAAGCGAGTTGTACGTTGCGAAAATCAGCTTCTACTAATTAGATTCATCATCAAAAGTTGTGGATAGCATTTGTTTTAAAACGTTTGTCATGCATATAAGTTGATTGGAGTGGAGACTGGGCGACTCCTCGGGGATCTGCAATAGAGGAACGAAGGCTAAGAGCATCACGTCCTGTGATAACGCCTTCGTGACCAACATCGTGTTGGCCCGAGACACTGGAGCGAGCATCGCGAGTGAAGCGGCTCATCGGACGCCCCCAGGAAGCTCTGCTCTGCGCGAAAGCGAAGCGTCAGCGGCAAATGTTTTATCTGTGCGAAAGCGAA
>NZ_JBSSFD010000073.1:0-9558 GCF_054062295.1 Lysinibacillus sp. TE18511 | reverse complement strand
CACACCCGTTCCCATACCGAACACGGAAGTTAAGCTCTTTAGCGCCGATGGTAGTTGGGGGCTTCCCCCTGTGAGAGTAGGACGTCGCTAGGCACCTAGAAAAGTCGAGGATTTATTCCTCGGCTTTTTTTCTATGGAAATAAATAATCCCTTGAACTATGAAAAACGAACTGATAAGTTATATTGTTACTTTAGGTTTAATCTCTCTCAGTAAATGTTTTTTGTACCGAAACCGTAGCGACAGGTACAGAAGTCGCCCACCTCTATAGCTAGTAAGATTAATGCGGTTTTAAGTTACTTTTCAGCGGGTGCCCAAACATCCGCTGAAACTGAGTGACTAACATTTTGCCGCTTCCGCTTTGCTTTCGCGCAGATAACACCCTTTTGCTGTCGCTACGCTTTTGCGCAGATAACACCCTTTTGCTGTCGCTACGCTTTTGCGCAGATAACACCCTTTTGCTGTCGCTACGCTTTCGCGCAGATAACACCCTTTTGCTGTCGCTACGCTTTCGCATAGACAAAACACATAGCTGCCGCTGCGTTAGGACTACGCTTTCGTAAAAAACACATCTGCTGCTGCTACGCTTTCGCACAAAATACATCTGCAGGCCTAAGCACAAAGACGATTCCGGACGCAATTATGCCGAGGCATAATTGATTGGGAAGTAATGAAGTGAAGTACCGTATAAGGGAATATAAGAAGCTGAATTGCTGCAAGCCCCAGCAGCACTGACAAAGAAAGGTATACATTTGCTGGATGGTATAAGGTTATAGGCATGCAATAGTATATGCGTAAGAGATGTATCGTGGGGTTACCCCTGTCAAGTAGACAGCTTTAAAAGAGACTAAGCAACCATCTGGAGTCGATATTCTATCGGTGCCAGATGGTTGAGTCGTTTTTGGAAGCGTTGGTAATTATAAAAATATATATATTCTTCAACGGCTTGTATCATTTCATCCTCCGAATTGTCAGCTAAGAGATATAAATATTCACTCTTAAAATGTGAGAAGAAGGATTCGATACAGGCATTATCATGGCAGTTCCCTTTACGTGAATGGCTGCCGATTATGCCCAGTTGTTCAACCTGTTGATGATATTTGATTGACGTGTACTGGTATCCTTGATCAGAATGAAGGATACCAGTACACGTTTCTTTTTGTGGCTAGTTCTGTAAGAGTATCTAAGACTAAATCTAAAGCTGCGGCTACGCTCTCGCGCAAAACCCATCTGCGGCTGCCGCTAAAACACATCTGCAGGCCTAAGCACAAAGACGATTCCGGTCGCAATTATGCGGAGGCATAATTGATTGGGAAGTAATGAAGTGAAATACCGTATAAGGGAATATTAGAAGATGAATTGCTGCAAGCCCCAGCGGCACTGACAAAGAAATGTATACATTTGCTGGATGGTATAAGGTTATAGGCATGCAATAGCATATGCGTAAGAGATGTATCGTATATTCGATACATCTCTTTTTTCTATGTGCAACTCGGTATGAGTATGAACTTAGAGATATAAGGATAAGAAAGTCCTATTTTGTATTAAGAAGGAACATCACGATCCATGCTCAAATATAAAGTTGAAAATAATTATCATAATGAGTTAAATAAGCAGTTTATCAATTTTTGTTCAAAAGTGAACAAAAAGCTGATTTGCATCTTTTCCCTTTAGATTTTAATCTTAATAAGTATAATCCTTAAGATAAAAGGATGTCCGATAAAAGGAATTCCTTTTGTTTCGATTTAATGATGAAATAATTTAAAAAAAGTAGTTAGAGAATGGTTATCGATAATTCGACTGTTGCAAGCAATACAGAAGGTGTACCATCGTTATTTCGAATGTCAAATTATTGAATAATATCCCGATTGTAACAATGATTTTGGAGATACCTAATAGAAAATATTCAAATAAAGTTAGAATTTTAAGAATTTTTTTAAAGAAATTCAGCATTATCAAATTATGCTAAGAAAGCAACAAAAGTTGATTTTAATTCTTTTGTAAAATACGTTAGAATCGGTAATTGTAAGAGATGAAAAGTAAAAAAAGAAATAAAAGAGAAAAAAATGTTTAAAGAAGTTCAAATTGAGGTATAGGTTAAGTGTAAAAAGTAAATAAACTAGTATTTGTGATAATAATAGTGATGTTTCTAACTATTTCTTTTTCATCTAATGCGAAATCGTAAGCCTTTGAATCGAAAAGCTTCCATCGTTTATGGCCAAGAAAAATCCACAAATGAGGGATGTATCTTATTATAAGAATAACATTTTCTGTGTTGTTATTTACCGTACCAGCATTTTATCTGATACGTAAATATAAATAAATATGCAATAAGAAATGGGAGGATGGTTGAAAGAAAAGGATGTCCTTTTTTGCTTAAAAACTGTAATTTTATTACAAAATATTTAAAAATAGTTAATTTATAATTCAACTATTAAGTAGTAAATGTTATTTATCGTATTAGCATTTTATCTAATACGTAAATATAAAAAATACATGAAAGGAGAATTTAAACAATGAAGAATAAGGCTATGCAACTTGCAGCAATTGCGACTTTACTAAGTTGTACGGCGATTTCACCATTATTTGCTTCAGCGGAAGAAAAAGAAAAAGTAGTTACTTACGTATCAAATGGCATGGTGGCATTTATTCCGAATGAAGATTTACAAGAACCGGTAGATCCAACTGATCCAGATCCAGAGAAGCCAGTAAATCCAGTAGATCCGACAGATCCAGAAGGTCCGAAACCAGGAACTGGAAGCCCGCTAGGCCTTGATTTTGTATCGAGCCTCGATTTTGGTATTAATGAAATCTCGAACAAAGAAAAGATTTATTATGCGAATGCACAAGTGTTAAGTTCTGGTGAAGGAAGTAAATATGTACCAAACTATGCCCAAATCTCAGATAATCGCGGAACAAATGCCGGATGGAAATTAACCGTTAAACAAGAAGGTCAGTTTGCTAATGTTGCAGCGCAAAATAAAAAATTAACAGGCGCACAAATCAAATTTGTGAATCCGACTGTTACAGGTAAAACAGAAGTGACACCGCCAACAGCAGCTAAAGAAATTACGTTAGATCCAAATGGTGCTGAGTCACTTGTCATGTCAGCAAAGCCAACAGAAGGGGCTGGACTTTGGGTAAACCTTTGGGGACAGGTAGATGAGATAACGAATGCTGAAGGTGAGAAAGTACAAAAAAACAAAGCGATTTCCCTTTCTATTCCAGGGAAAACGCCAAAAGATGCTGTTGCATACAGTACAAAATTTACATGGAACTTGTCGGATGTTCCAGGTAACAAATAATAATAAAGGATGATGAAACATGAAAATCAATACTAATTTAAAAGCTCTAGGCGTAGCAACAACAATGTTAACAGGTTTGGTATTAGGAGGAAGTGTCACTTCTTATGCGGCAGATGGTGGCGTGTATCAAACAAATGCAATTATCGAATTTGAACCAGCTACTAACATCATAACACCACCAGTAGATCCAACTAATCCAGGTAATCCAGATCCAGTAGATCCAGTAGATCCAACTGATCCAAACGGTCCAAAACCAGGAACACCTGGTCCATTAAGTATTGACTATGCTTCTAGCTTAGACTTTGGTAAGCAAATAATTACTTCTACCAACCAAGTTTACAAAGTAAAACCGCAAAAATTTAACGGTCGTGGCGACGGCCCGAACTATGTTCAAGTTACAGATAGTCGTGGTACAGAAAAAGGTTGGTCATTGCAAGTGAAACAAAATGGTCAATTCAAGAGCACTACAGATAAAGAACTAACGGGTGCAGAAATTACTTTTAAAAATGCTTGGGTGAATACAGCGTCTGCATCTACAAAACCATCTATTGTAAAAACTTCATTTAGTTTAAAACCAGATGGGAAGGGTGTAGCTGACAACATTATGTCTGCCAAAGATAAAGAAGGGTCCGGTACTTATGTATTAGTATTTGGTGATGACGCTACAGCAGCGGATAGTATTGAACTTTCTATCCCCGGTTCAACTACAAAATATGCAGAAAAATATTCTACGTCATTAACATGGACACTGACTGACGTACCTGGACAAAAATAAGAGACTGTCAAAAATAGTATCCTATCATTTCAGTGCAATATTGTGAGATACAGGTAAAAATCCGTGTAAATCCTGTTAACTCGATTTGCAACAAGCGCGAGTTAACGTGGAGCGACAGGAGTACGAGACTTCGTGGCATCCTGTTGCTCCATTGTTAGAGGAAAGCATTACGGGTTTTTACCAGTAATTTTAAATCTTTGAAGACTTTTAAGTAGTAAGGATGGTAGAAAATATGAGGAAAAATACGTTAAGGACCTTATTCGGAATATTGATTGTAAGCCTAGTATGGTTAACGCCATTTGCGTCTGCATCTGAATTTAATTTTGGTGTGTATACTGTCATTCCAGACAACCAAATTGATAAACAAAAATCTTATTTCAATCTGAAAATGGAGCCTAATCAAAAGCAGACATTAACGATTCAATTGAAAAATGATACGGAAGAGGATGTCGTCATTGAGCCGATCATTCATTCTGCTACAACGAATATTAATGGAGTTGTAGAGTACGGTCCTACAAGTGCTGAACGTGATTCTTCATTGCCTTATGAATTAGGGGATTTAATTCAAACTGAGAAGGAAATTACGATTCCGGCTAAGGGAAGTAAGGATTTACAGTTAAATGTAACGATGCCTGAAGAAGAATTCGATGGGATTTTAGCGGGCGGAATTACATTAGAAGAGAAGAAAACAACGTCAAAAAATACCGAGGAAACAACTCAAGGTGTAAGTATTGAAAATAGATATGCTTATGTAGTGGGAATTACCCTACAAGAAACGGATGAAATAGTGAAGCAAGATTTGCAATTACACGATGTTAAAGCTGGACAAGTGAATGCCCGTAATGTAATTAATGCTACGCTTCAAAATCCAACGGCAACATATTTAAACCGTTTTGAAGTGGACGCGGAAGTTACGAAAAAAGGGAAAACAGAGGTGCTCTATAAATCGGAAAAACAAGACATGCAAATGGCGCCAAATTCAAATTTTGAATACCCGATTTCACTAAATGGGGAAAAATTCAAATCTGGAACATATACGTTACATGTAAAGGCTAAGTCGAGCAAAGAATCATGGGAATTTGAGAAGGATTTTACCATTAAAGGGGAAGAAGTAAAGCAATTTAACGCAACCGATGTATCCATTGAAGGACCGAATTATCTAGCATATTTGGTAGGATTGCTAATTCTTCTAGTAGCAGGGTTACTATTGTTTATATTTTATAGCAAAAAGAAGCAGAAGAAACAACAAGAAATAAATTAATTGAACAAAAATACGCCTTTGTTTTGGAAGTAGCTGTACCGGTTACTTTGCTGACTTTTCGTTTTAGAAAAATTATGCACCAATTTATGTTTCTGAGATGCAGGATGGAGGCGTATATCAGTTAACGCTGATTACGACAAGCGATTGGTTTTTTAACAAGTGAATCAATAAAAATTCAGATGAATCACTTGTTAAAAATTAAAAAGAAAAAGTTAATTTGAAAAAATGAGAAGATGAGCAAAGTAATCAGTATGCGTTTAACTTCATTGTTCGTTATGAAGCTGCTTAACATGTAAAAAGGTCGGTGAAAAGAAATATGCGGAAAATAGTAATATCGATATTAGTTTTTGTTCTAGTCTTTTCGGAGCTGAGTGTATCTATAGCAGAAACAATTATGGGTGATCTTACAGAGTCTGAAATTGAATGTGAGGAACAACTAGAGTCTGATGGCCAGGAAAATCTATCAACTGAATGTAAGGAACCGGAGTCTGAAAATGGCGAAGCTCCAACAACTGAAGATAAGGAGCAACCAGAGAATGAAAATGGTGAAGCTCCAACAACCGAAGGAGAGAAAGAACCAGAGAATGAAAATGGTGAAGCTCCAACAACCGAAGGAGAGAAAGAATCAGAGAATGAAAATGGTGAAGCTCCAACTACCGAAGGAGAGAAAGAATCAGAGATTGAAAATGGCGAAGCTCCAATAACTGAAGAAGAGGAGAAGCGAGAATCTGGAGATGAAGAAAATCTTGCGAATGCGTGTGAGAGGCAGCTAGAGTCTGAAACTGAAGAAAATTTGGTAATTGAAGGAGAGGAACAGCTAGAGACTGATGATGAAGAAAATTTAGCAATTGACTGTGAGGAAGAGGAAGAGCCTGAAATTGAAGAAAATTTGGAAGTTGACTGTGAGGAAGAGTTTTACATTGAAGGAGAAGAACTAGTGGCTGAAGAAGAGGAGCGGCTAGAGTCTAATATTGAAGGAGAAGAACTAGTGGCTGAAGAAGAGGAGCAGCTAGAGTCTAATGTTGAAGGAGAAGAACTAGTGGCTGAAGAAGAGGAGCAGCTAGAGTCTAATATTGAAGGAGAAGAACTAGTAACTGAAGGTGAAGAACAAGAAGAATTAGATAGTGAAGAAAAATCAGCACCTAAATGTATAAGAAGAGTTGCTAGTCCTCGAGCGGGATATTATGGAATTCCTATAAAACAAGTTGGTACAATCAATCAGATTGATTTTTCGAAGTTGGATGATTCTCCGAATGAATTAGATGGATTTACACAAATGAGTACAAATGTAGGCCTTGAACTTCCAACAAGAGAGAGCTACAAAGGCAGATCTTATTACATGTCTTTTGGGTATATTTTAGAGGCGCGGACACGGAACTCCTTAAAAGATATGAGCTCTTATACTAAATATGGGGATGACTGGGGACGTCCATTGCCTGCTACGTATACAAGACTTTCCGATTTTGTGAATAACCGTGACGCACATATACTGGTACAAAATTTCTCATTATTAACAGCTCTATCTGAGGATTATAATCCCGATGAATATAATGGTGTTGTAACATATTATTATCAAGCAGGAAGGAATAGTTCAAATTTCAAGAGTAGTGTACTTGAGATTGGTTATGGGGAATACGAAAACGATAAGGCAAAAAAGCAATCTGATTACATGCCAATTTTGAAATTATATAAAAATGAAAAGACACATGAGTTGGTTGCTTATGCAGCTGTCCTAGATAGCAATGTTAATCCGAGTTACGTAGAGGGATATCTAAAAATTAAAATGAGTCTGACGGATGAGAGAAGAGGGCGTATTAATGTCAGTATGAAATTTTTGAACTTAACTAATCGATACCGTTATACAAATATCGGTTATTCCGTGCATATGGATATTGCCCAACGACATCAAGACAGTAAAATGTATTCTTTAGGAGATAATAAAGGATTATATTTTCATGAGACGAATATGAGGGACGGTCAAGATTATTATCTTTATTTCTTCTATAATGGTTATGCGAATCATCCAGCTGCAATGCGAGCAACTAATAACCCGGATATTAGACCATTCACTAGTAATCCTGCTGGTATTAGTGATGATAATCTCTTTTTTTATACACTAAATGCGCCAAGTATTCCTGATCCCGGCAAGGATGTGATGTATCCTTACACGGTGCATCCAGCCTGGGCATTAAGATGGGAAACGGAAAGGCAAATGCCGGATACAGTAAGGGAAGTGAATTTGGAGATTGCGGTAAGTAACAGACGGGATAGATCGTATGTTCCGGTAGAGGTTAAATTGGATAATGACGGGGAATATATAGATAAAGGATACCGTATTACAGGGACGTGGAACAATCAAGAGGAAGAAGCTGATTATGTCGAACTTTATTATAAGGTAGATGACGGTGAGCCTCAGAAATTCGCACATAAAGAAAATCCAAGTGTAAATACAGATGAATCGTGGGGGTATACGATTCCGGTAGATGAAGTGAAGAAGGGATTAGATCACGAAATTAGTGTATATGCGGTGACGGTATTTTTGGCGGACGACGAGAAGCTCCAATCTAATATTGAAACAATAAAAATCCGACCTGAATTAACTATTGAAGAACAAGTGTTTGGTGTGGATGGTAAAGTGCCAATAGAAGTTGCACCAGGTGAAACATTGAAGTATGAGATTTTAGTAGATTCCGGCTATATCCCGGATGATAAAGGGACATATGGTCAATTTACGATTTCACAAAAATATGATCCACATTTAGAATCGCCAACAGACCTTAAAGTAATAGATGAAAATGGTAAAGAAATCGGTACAGTAACATACAATGTTAATGAGATTGTGGCAACCCTCGATACTAACCCTGAAGTGCTACGCTCTACAAAAGTAACATTCACCTTTAATGCGAAGGTGAAAGAAGGTGCGACAGAAGAAGACTTTGTTGTAAGTCAAGCGACAGCTACAGGGAAATACAGTACAGGTGATGAAGTCAAGCAGACATCAAATGAAGTGAAAACCAAAATTTCTGGCGTGTTGAAATTCGTTTCTGCACCCGGGGTGATTGGCTTTGGAGAAAAGCTTAAGATTTCGTCGAGAACTAAAACGTATCAGCTCATCCAATTTGATGAGTCTTTATCTGTAAAAGATAGTCGTGCGTTGTCGAGAAATCCGTCTTGGAGGATGACGGCTAAGCTAGTTAAGCCGCTAACAGGGAAGAAGAATAAAGATTCTACATTAGATGGCTTATATTACCGTTATGGTGGAAGTGTTTCAACTCTTACTGAAAATACTTCAGCACTGGTTTATAAAAAGAAAACAACTGGCAAAGAAGAAATCAACATTTCTAATGCATGGACCCCAAAAGGAGATGGGCTTTATTTAGAAGTGCCAGCCGGTACTGCTAAAGCTGATGCATATGACGGAACGGTCCAATGGATTCTGCAGAATGTACCTGTGAATGAATAGATGTAGTCATATGTTGGTAAGCTTGGTTACATTAAAAAGAGAAATATCAAGTGTGTTATGCCAAGTGATGGAAATCCAATCTTTTCAATAAGTTATATATAAGTGTTTCATGGATTAGTTGACAATTAAATAATTCAGAAAAAGAAAGCATGAGATTGCACATTTAAACAGTCTCATGCTTTTGTAATTAGGTTAGACTAGGGGATTATGGACCACTCTATTTCTGGAACGAAGTCAGAACGCTCAGCGTTAAAATTACAGAACAAGTATTTGATGATGATAGCAATAGGGAGTGCCGTACTATGCGGCAATTAGATGACTTCGATATTTGACGGAGTCATCTTTTTTTATGTCCTAGGCTCTTTTTGTTTGATTTTTTAATAGAAATTTTGAAGAAATGATATGTTAGATAACAATAAAACATTAGAGATTGTGAGTCTAATATTAAAATATTTTCTTAATCATTATAATAGGAAGTTTCTCGATTAAGTAAAAAACTATGAATTATTTTCAGAAAAAGTGTTGACCTTTTTAAATTAAGGGTGTAATATTATACAAGTCGTTAAGACAGCTACTAAAAAACAATCAAACAAAAAAGAGTTGTTGACATCTAGCGAACGACATGATATTATATAAGAGTTGCTACTGAAATAACGGCAACAAAATGAACCTTGAAAACTGAACAAGCAAAACGTAATCAATAAAGTTTTTAGTAGCTAACCTTGAGTTAGTGAACGAAACAAAATTTTGGACATC
>NZ_JBSSFD010000072.1:0-9713 GCF_054062295.1 Lysinibacillus sp. TE18511 | reverse complement strand
TTTGATGTCCAAAATTTTGTTTCGTTCACTAACTCAAGGTTAGCTACTAAAAACTTTATTGATTACGTTTTGCTTGTTCAGTTTTCAAGGTTCATTTTATTACCGTTTCGCAACAGCAACTTTTATATAATAACATGTCGCCAATCATGTGTCAACAACTAAATTGTTTAATTTAATTTATTTGTTTTTCAGCAGTTATCTTAACGACTCTTATTACTATACCACAATATTTTTGTATTGCAAGCATTTTATAAGAAAAATATTAAAGCTGTTATCCCTAGTACTCCCGGAATACCTAGTATCGCAATTGTTAGAACAGAAAATAGATTAATAGGCACATTATAGCCCGCATACCCTATACCTAAATGAATAATAAATAATAGAAGAAAGGCAAAGGCAAATCTAAACCAAAAAACAGACATTCCTTCTAATATTTTTCCCATTTTAGCATGTCTTATTATTATATAAAGAAAAAGAAGCACTACAGGCACACAAAAACTCATAATTACGAATCCGGACACACGGTTTCCCCCTTAAAGTATATAATTACGAAAGTTTATGTTTCCTGTTTTGCTTCTATGAATATCAATTATGCCTCGGCATAATCACGGCCGGAGGCATTAACTTATTTCAGCAGATCTTTGGACATCCGCTGAAATAAAGTTAAAAAACTACTATTTAATTAATACTTTTCGAATTCTAGCTTCCTTGAATAAATAAAAATGTATACTCTCAGTTGCTTTTCGTTGAGCAATTACTTCTAAATCATAGTCATCTACTAATTCTTCGATTATCTTTGACTGCTGTAAATCCTCTTTTGTTTCTTTGATAAGATTTACAAGCTTGTCATCGAATTCTTTTTTTAATTTTCCCTTACTGCGGAAGAACATAGTAATCCCTCACTCACAATTCCCGGCGACCTTCCATTGCCTTCGATAACGTAACTTCGTCTGCATACTCTAAATCTCCACCTACTGGTAGTCCATGGGCGATACGTGTTGTTCGAATGCCTGATGGCTTCACTAGACGAGAAATATACATAGCTGTTGCCTCACCCTCGATAGTCGAATTCGTAGCTAAAATTAGCTCCTGAACAGTCTCATCATGCAAACGGACTAGCAGAGAAGAGACATTAATATCCTCCGGACCAACACCATCCATAGGTGAAATAGCTCCCTGTAGTACATGATACATACCGTTGAAATCACGCATTTTCTCCATCGCAATCACATCTTTTGTATCTTGGACAACGCAAATAATAGAATGATCTCGTTGTTTGTCCGTACAAATATGGCATGGATCTACATCAGTTATGTTGCCACACACAGAGCAGTAGCTTAAATTTCGTTTAGCATCAATTAATGCTTTTGAAAAAGATAAAACGTCATCTTCTTTCATCGTTAACACAAAAAACGCCAGACGAGCCGCGGTTTTCGGCCCGATACCTGGCAATTTCATAAAACTATCAATCAGTTTCGATATTGGTTCTGGGTAGTACATTTATTTACCTCCTAGAACGGAAGGTTCATGCCTTGAGTGAATTTACCCATAGTTGCATTCGTTTTTTCATCTACTTTTTTCAATGCTTCATTTGCAGCAACAACGATTAAATCTTGTAGCATTTCGATATCATCTGGATCTACTACTGATGGATCAAGATTTACTTCTACGATTTCACGTTGACCAGTAACAGCTACTTTCACCATACCGCCGCCAGCAACACCTTCAAATTGTTCTGCATTTAAGGCCTCTTGAGCTTCCATCATTTCTTTTTGCATTTTTTGCATTTTTTTCATCATACCTTGCATATTTCCCATTCCACGCATAAACATATTCCTCCTAAATGATTAATCTTCAACAATTTCAATAAAATCTTTACCAAACAGCTTTTCCGCTTCTGTCACAAGTGGATCTTGTGAAGCAAGTGGTTGCGCATCATCGATAAACGGCTCTTCTGGCATCTCTGCCGGTGGCGGCTCTAATAATTCCACTCCACGATCGCTCTCAGACTGAGATTTTTTCTGTTGCTGCAAGCCGTGATCACGAACAAACTCTTCACGTAATTTTAACCAGGTTTCTTCAGGTGTACAAAGCATTTCATACATAGCACCCGTTTGCCCTGCAATTAATTGTGTAAAGTGCGCTTTTAGAGATTGATTATCGGCAACCATTTGACAATGAATATCATACTTGAATTTTAACACAAAAGCACTTGAAGATGCCGCTACAGGTTCAGCCTCCGCTAAAAGAGCTGATTGAGACTTTTGCAATTGACTTAACGCCTGTGCCCAAACCGATTTTATACGTTGCACATCTTGTTTGGTTGCATCCTTTAGCACCTCTTGAATACGCCCTGTTGGTGCTTTATAGCCATTCGGACTTTTAGCTCGCGGACGTTGCTCTTTTGGCGCTTGCGCCGTCTGCACCGGCACACCAGCTTGTAATTGTGCTGACAGTTGTTGCACCATTTGCTCAAGTGCTACTATTTTTTGAGCAAGTTCAGGGCTCATAGTAGCTTCACCTGAAGTAATTGCTTGACTAACTCCCCCACCTGAAAACTGTACCATTTTAAGTAGCGCGGTTTCTAAGTAGATCTTTGTATGATGAGAGAATCGCATTTCTTGCTGCGTTTTCGCTAAAATATCAATGTAGCCGTAGAGCAAATTGGGCGCAAAATCATGCGCTAATGTAAAAACCCGCTCCTCTGGTGATACGAGCTCCAATAATTCCGCTAAATCATCGCTCGTTTGTAGCAATAATAAGTCACGGAAAAATGTAATCAAGTCCTCTGAAAGGCGAAGAGGATCTTTTCCATCCGCAATAAGCTGTTCTAATAACGCAAGCATTTGCGCAACATCTTTTACTTTTAGAGCTTCTGCTAATTCATAGAAAACATCCTGACTAATGGAACCAGTAACAAGTAGTGTATCCTCAAGCTTCAGCTTTTCTCCGCTGAAGGATACGACCTGATCTAATAAGCTTAAAGCATCACGCATACCACCAGCTGCTGATTGTGCGATTACCTTCAACCCTTGTTCCTCATATGGTAACTCTATATCCTCTAATACAACTTTCATGCGCTCAATAATATCATTGGTCGAAAGACGCTTGAAATCGAAGCGCTGGCAACGTGAAATAATCGTTGCAGGCAATTTGTGGGGCTCTGTCGTTGCTAAAATAAATACAGCATGAGAAGGTGGTTCTTCTAATGTCTTTAAAAGGGCATTGAAAGCGCTTGTAGAAAGCATATGCACTTCATCAATGATATACACTTTATATCTGCTACTTGCAGGAGCAAATCGAACTTTCTCAATAATGTCTCGTATTTCTTCAACGCGTGAATTAGACGCCGCGTCAAATTCAATAACATCTGGATGTGAACCATCTGTAATACTTAAACAAGTAGCACATTCGTTACAAGGTTCGCTTGATGGTGCATGCTCACAGTTTAAAGCTTTTGCAAAAATTTTAGCAGTACTTGTTTTACCAGTACCACGTGGCCCTGAAAATAAATAAGCATGTGTTGTTTTATTCGCTAGGAGAGCATTTTGTAGCGTTCTTTTGACATGTGCTTGGCCAGACATTTCTCGAAATGATTGCGGTCGATACACACGGTAAAATGCTTGATACGTCAATGATTTCCTCTCCTCTTCTTTTTTAATTAGAATATTCCTATTATAACATTTGCCCCATTATTTATGAAATAGTGTCACTGTTTTTCACAAATTCAAGGTAATTCCCCCCACTTCAATAGAAAGAGAAAATTCTAAGGTAGTTATTATTTTGCATAATAACTACATAAAAAAAACGCACCCGTCTATTGTAGACGGATGCGTTTGAATTGGCAATTTAATGCCGTGCACCTTTCTTCGACAGCCGCACATAAGCGTTACTCTTGTCGTTAGCTCAGATTAGGCAACCCCGCGGCACATGAATAAGACCACTTAATGCTGCTTCCTTCCGGACCTGACATGGTTCATGGGTATCCATTGCGCAGGACCCAATCGTCAACACTACGTGCAAAAGGCAGACCAAACAATACGGACAGCCTCGAAAAAGGAATTCAGTCTCGCTAGAGCGGATTGCGAGTTACAGGACACCGCTACCTTCCCACCTAGCACGGCAATAACTAGTATACTTACTGTTTTCATAAATTGCAACTTAATACACATAATATTTATGTGGAATAATCTATCTGCAATGTAAATAAACATTTTTTCAAAAAAACATAAAAATATGTTGACGTGAATTTAAAAACATGATAAATTAAGTTTTGTCGAAAAGACATGCAGTACTATATATTATGGAGGTATACCCAAGTCTGGCTGAAGGGATCGGTCTTGAAAACCGACAGGCGGGTAACACCGCGCGGGGGTTCGAATCCCTCTACCTCCTCCATTTTTTAAAATTCCGACTACGAATGTAGCCGTTTTTTTTTGCCCCAAAATTGTATGTAACAATTACTAGATACCACTTCCTCTTAGGTTGTGGTATTTTTTTATTTATTACGAAAAATATCGATTTGATAGTTAAGACTATTCTTAAGCATTATTGTTGAAAAAAATTATAATTTCACGTTCTCCAAAGTGTTTTTCCATAGCATCGTCGAATAATCAAGCTTTTTAGTACATCTTTTCTTTACTATCCCGCTCTATTAAAATTGATTAGGGAGGATTTTTTATGCGCTCAAATTTTTTTACAACTCGTACTTCCCTCACTTGGATTATCATAATTGCTTTATTAACTGCAATCGGTAGTGAGATTAAAATAATGCCTTTCACTGATACTACTTTTCGCTTTGGATTAGGAAGTATTGTTTTCTTTTTATGTACACTACTTAGACCTACACCTATAATTTTGGCTGGATTTATTACAAGTATCGTGACAATAGTTTTTCGAGTTATCATTAATTACTCTTTACACGATGTTCCATTAATAGATAGTTTACTTACACATCTACCTGCTGCTGCATTTTATGTATTGTTCGCAATATGCCTACAAATGCTTAGTATTCATCAGTATAGAGAAAAACCACTAATGCTTGGATTACTAGTTGCATTTAGTGAAGTCTTCAGTAATTTAGTAGAACAGCTAGTTCGTTTTTTCATTCATTCTTACACTTTTTTACTTCTTCATGATTTACTTATACTATTAGCGGTTGCTTTATTGCGTAGCTTTTTTGTAGTAGGTATTTATAGCTCTATTTTAATTGCTGAACAAAAAAAACGTGTTCAGGAAATGCTTACGATCGGCTCAGATTTATATGTTGAGACACTTTATTTAAAAAAATCTATGAACCACATCGAAAAAATTACAGCCAGTGGGTTTGATTTATATCGACAATTAAAGTCACTCGGCAATCGCGAGGAAAGTTTACAGGCACTCCTTATTGCCCAGGAAATTCATGAAGTGAAGAAAGATTCTCAACGTATTTATGCAGGTATTTCTAAAATTGTTGGTGAGAAGAGTTTTGGCACCCTTAGATTGTCTGAATTATTACATTATATTGAAGACGGCAATAGTAAATACGCTGAATTACTCGGAAAAAACATTGGGTTTAAAATAAGTATAGACACCGATTTTCAAGCGAAAGAACATATTGCATTGCTTGCACTTTTGAATAATTTAACAGCTAATGCTATAGAAGCAATTGAAGGACAAGGTGTCATTTCTATTGCTATTCAACAACAACAGGATGATACTGTAATAACAGTATGTGATAACGGACAGGGTATTTCACAAAGTGATCTCTCAATTATTTTTGAACCTGGATACACCACGAAATACAATGTGGAGGGTGTCGCGGCAACTGGCATTGGGCTTTCACATGTTGCTGAATTAGTTAACAAATTAAATGGCTCAATATCCGTTGAATCAAACAATCAAAACACGATGTTTAAAATTAAAGTTCCTACGCAAACTATTCAAACGGGAGAGACTTAAATGAGATATTTTATTGTTGATGATGATCGTGCTAGTCGAGTCATGTTAAAACAAATTATTGAAGATAGTGGTTTAGGTACAGTTATTGGTGAAGCACGCAATGGTGAGGACGCTATTCCACAAATTTTAATGACACAGCCAGAGTTTGTGCTTATCGACTTACTTATGCCTAAGCTTGATGGGATAGCAACAGTCGAGCATCTTATTCAAAATCGGTTTGAGGGACAATTTGTCATGATTTCTCAGGTAGTGAATAAGGAGATGGTTGGTGAAGCATATGAACAAGGTATAGATTTCTTTATTCATAAGCCTATAAACCGTATTGAGGTTGAGAATGTTTTACGTAAAACAACTGAACAATTTCGCCTAAAAAACTCATTGCTAGTAATTCGCCAATCACTTACAAACATTGATCTAAGTGAACAAATAAATCATAAAGCAACGTCACGAGATCATATTCAATCCATCTTAAATGATATGGGTATCGTTGGTGAAATCGGAAGTGAGGATATTATAGCCATCATCGAAACATTGCTTGCTCATCAGCACAAAATTGCACCACTTCCTCCACTAAAGGAGCTATATGAGGAAATAGCAGCTGTTACAAAGCCTACTCCAGATGAAATTTTGAAAGAAAGTAAAGCCATTGAACAGCGTGTGCGTCGTACTATATTAGCAGCAATGATAAATCTCGCCAATTTAGGTGTCGTTGATTATACAAATTCTGAGTTTGAATATTATGCACCTCGATACTTTGACTTTAAAGAGATTCGTCAGCTAATGACTCAAATAGAAGACCACGGAAACCGTAAAGCAAAAGTTAATATTAAAAAATTTATCCAGGTATTATATTCAGACATTTTAACAAAATTAAATTAATTTTCTCGGATTTTGTCGGATTTCATAAGTCCTCCGTATTATTAAAGTAAGGCAAGTCCTAAAAATTTAATACTAGGGGGTACAAAGGGTTTGAAGAAGAAATTTAAAATCAGTTTAGCCACTCAAATTTTGATTGGTTTGACTTTAGGGATTATTGTTGGTGGTATCTTTTACGGAAACCCCAAAGTTGAGACATATTTACAACCTTTAGGGGATATCTTTCTTCATCTAATTAAGATGATTGTTGTACCTATTATTATTTCAACTCTAATCGTTGGTGTTGCTGGAACTGGAGACATGAAAAAGCTAGGACGATTAGGCGGGAAATCACTTCTTTACTTTGAAATCATTACAACAGTAGCAATTGTAGTTGGTTTACTTTCTGCAAACATCTTCCAGCCAGGCGCTGGTGTGAACATGGACGAGCTCTCTAAAGGAGATATTTCGGGTTACGTTGCAACTACAGAGGAAGTAAAGCACGAAGGTCCATTTGATATTCTTGTAAGCATTGTACCGACAAATATCATTCAGGCAATGGCTGAAGGTAATATGCTTGCGATCATTTTCTTCTCTGTTATTTTTGGTTTAGGGGTTGCCGCTATTGGTGATCGAGGTAAACCAGTATTAGATTTCTTTAATGGGGTAGCAGATGCTATGTTCTGGGTAACTAACCTCGTAATGAAATTCGCTCCAATTGGGGTATTTGGTTTAATTGGTGTAACCGTTTCCAAATATGGATTCGCTTCACTAATACCACTTGGCAAACTTGCTCTACTTGTTTATGCAACAATGATATTCTTTATCTTTGTCGTTCTTGGTCTTGTAGCAAGATTCACGGGTATCAGCATTATCTTTTTAATTAAAGTACTAAAAGATGAGCTAATTTTAGCGTTCTCAACAGCTAGTTCTGAGGCAGTGTTACCACGAATCATGCTAAAAATGGAGAAATTAGGCGCTCCAAAGGATATCGTATCCTTTGTTATTCCAACTGGTTACTCCTTTAACTTAGATGGTTCAACACTGTACCAAGCTATTGCGGCATTATTTATTGCTCAAATGTACGGTATTCACCTAAGCATTGGTGAACAAATTACATTAATGCTTGTATTAATGGTTACATCTAAAGGGATTGCAGGTGTTCCAGGAGTATCCTTCGTTGTACTTCTAGCGACTTTAGGTACTGTCGGCATTCCAGTTGAAGGTTTAGCATTCATCGCAGGTATCGACCGTATCCTTGATATGGGACGTACAGTCGTTAACGTAATTGGTAACTCACTTGCTGCATTAGTAATGGCGAAATGGGAAGGTCGTTTCGATGCAGAAAAAATGAAAAATTACTTTAAAGATAACGAAAAGTTAGCATAAAAATCAAAAAAACTCACGATGTATGTGGCATCGTGAGTTTTTTTCTTTGATCCGCCGGAGACATTAGGCCAACAGATGTTTTTTGTGCGAAAGCGAAGCGTCAGCAGCAGATGTTTTTTGTGCGAAAGCGAAGCGTCAGCAGCAGATGTTTTTTGTGCGAAAGCGAAGCGTCAGCAGCAGATGCTTTTTGTGCGAAAGCGTAGTGCTAACGCAGCGGTAGCAAAATGGTTTTGTCTGTGCGAAAGCGTAGTGACAGCAAAAGGGTTTTATCTGCGCGAAAGCGAAGCGGCAGCGGCAACAACATGATGTTGGTCACTCAGTCATTGTCACAAGACGTGGCGTTCTTAGACTGAATTCCTCTATTTCAGCGGATGTTTGGAAACCTCTTGAAAAGTAGCTTAAATCCACATCCATCTCACCACTTATAGAGGTGGGAGACTTCTGTACCTGTCGCTACACTTTCGGTACAAAAGACATTAGCTGAAAGAAGCTAATACTTTATCTAAATAAGCAATAATTGATTCTTTTCCATTTACATGTGCTTCTTGTGCACGTATTTCATCCTTTTTAACTTTTACCTCAGCAGCTGCAACAATATGCTCTGCATCCTCCTGTGGCACAACAACCACACCGTCCACATCTCCAATAATATAATCGCCTGGACGAACAGTAACGCCTCCAATAGCAATCGGAACATTTACTTTGCCACCACCGTTTTTATTGCCTGCCGCTACCGTAGTGCCCAAAGAAAAGACCGGAAAATCTAGCTCACGAATAGCTGCAATGTCACGAATAACACCATCTACTACAAAGCCCTGTACACCAATACCTTTCGCTAATGACAGAACAAAATCACCGGCAACAGCACGATTTTTATTCCCTTTTGCATCAATGACTAAAATATCACCTTCACTAGCAGCTCGAATGGCTTCCAGTACAGCACCATTTTCGCCATCTGGTAAACGCACTGTTACCGCACGCCCAGCAATTTTAAAATGATCTGCTAACGGTTTAATATCACTGCGTAAATTTGTATGTCCCCCTGTCGCGTCTGAAACCGCAGTCGTTGGCAAATGCTTAAAACTCACTTCCACCTTCGTCATCTATAACACCCCTATTATGATTTATGAAAGCCTTACACAATTATTGTAAATAAAATTCATCTGCTATTTCAATATATATCAGAAAATTATGTAAATAAAACATTCAATCATGTTATTGTTCGGGGTTTGAACAACTCAATCAAATTATATTAAATAATTTCAATAAATTGCTTGGATTGTTTATCTAATGCCTCTGCTGCAGTTGCAATTTCAGCAAAATCGTTTGTTGTAACATTAATTTGACCATTTGTTTTTTCAACTTTTTCAGCGATACGTGTAATATTTTCCGTAACTTGTCCAATCTCTCGCTCTATGCCCTCAACATTACTTGGATAGGCTACACTAAGTTGGACAGATAAAATAAGGGGTTGTAAACTTAGACTATTAAAAAAAGGAGCGTGCTACTATGACACGTCAACGTCG
>NZ_JBSSFD010000071.1:0-9802 GCF_054062295.1 Lysinibacillus sp. TE18511 | reverse complement strand
AACATGTGGTTTTTGTGCGAAAGCGAAGCGACAGCAACATGTGGTTTTTGTGCGAAAGCGAAGCGACAGCAACATGTGGTTTTTGTGCGAAAGCGAAGCGACAGCAACATGTGGTTTTTGTGCGAAAGCGTAGTGCAAACGTAGCGGCAGTGACATGGGGTTTTCTGTGCGAAAGCGTAGCGACAGCAACAACAAAAGCGGAGGAAACGGCTCGGCACTCGTTCACAGGAAAGCGAGTAGCATGGAATGGAAAACACCCTCATTTACCCGAGCAGCTTTCCTCCTTACCCAAGCTCTTCTCCACGCTATCTGAGCAGCTTTCTACCTTACCTGAGCATTTTTTTCGTGGACCCTAGCAACTTACTACTCTATCTGAGCAATTTCCTTGTGGATCCGACAAATTTCCATTCTACTTGAGCAGTTTTCTCGTAGACCCTAGAAATTTCCCTATCGACCTATACTGTTCTCCACTCTACCCAAGCTAAACTCACGTGGATCAAGATTTTCTTCACTCCAGTTCCCCATAAACTCCATAAAAAAAACAATCACACATTAAAAATGTATGATTGCTTTAACACTTTATTTATTAAATATCCGCACAAAATTTAATAGCGGCTTATAGTTTTTACCTGCGAGTCCGATGATTTCAACAAAAATTTCAATGGCAGTTAATATGACGGCTATGAGTAAAATCGCTCCCCATACTTTTGCCATAGAGAAAATAACGGCTGCCAATCCAAACATCATAGCAATCCCATAGATAAGGAGTACTGTTTGACGATGTGTGAAGCCCATATCCAGTAAACGGTGATGTAAGTGTGATTTATCTGGATCAGACCATTTTTTCTTCATGCGCACACGACGAACAATCGCAAAGAATGTATCAGAAATTGGTACACCTAGAATAATAATTGGGATAATTAATGAAACAAATGTTACATTTTTAAAACCAAGTAACGCAAGCACAGATATCATAAATCCGAGGAATAACGCCCCTGTATCCCCCATAAAGATTTTTGCTGGGTGGAAATTATAAAATAAGAAACCACTTGATGCTGCTGCTAAAATGGCTGCAATTGCTAAAACAAACATATTGCCCATATTAAATGCCATGACCGCTAATGTAATAAGAGCAATCGTTGAAACCCCGGCAGCTAGACCATCTAAACCATCAATTAAATTAATGGCATTTGTAATTCCAATAATCCAAAGAATTGTTAAAGGGATACTTAGTAATCCAAAATCTAATTCACCTATGAAAGGTAAGTTAACCTCGTCAATTTGAATGCCACCTACAAAAATAACGATAAGTGCAGCAGCAAGCTGACCTAGCATTTTCGCCTTTGCAGAAATTTCACGCATATCATCAATGACGCCTGTTGCTACAATAATACAGGCTCCTAGAATAATCGCCAATAAACTATATTCACTAGTATGCCACGGTAATACGCCTATTAAAAATGGATATAGCATAGCTATGCCTATTAAAAACGCAAGGAAAATCGCTAATCCGCCAAGTCTTGGCATAATTCGTGCATGTACTTTTCGATAGTTTGGTGCATCGACAGCACCTATTCTGAACGCTAATCGTTTAACTAGTGGAGTTAACAATATGGAAGCAATGAATGCTGCTATTAAAGACACGTAAAGCATGTCTCTCCTCCTCAAAAATAATCTACATTTAAATCCAAATTGATTATAGCACGAACGAGCGCCGAAATATACTTTTTCTATTTAATTTCCACCATTTCACAAATATTTTTCTTCTTTTTGAGAATGGTAGAATGCTGCATGTCAAATGTAGTCACCATTCGTAAAATTTGATAAAATAATGTAGTGTCTAGCATTTAGACAACTTTAAAGGAGCGTAAATTTCATGTTCTCAATTTTTAAACGCAACAATGAGCAAACAAGTGCTCGTCAATTAAAACGCTACTATAAAATAGTAGATCAGATTAATAATCTTGAAGAAAAATATGTCGACAAGTCAGATGAAGAATTAAAAGAAATGACTTTTATTTTCAAGGATCGTTTAGAACAAGGCGAACCAATTACATCAATCATCCCAGACGCATTTGCTGTTGTACGCGAAGCCTCAAAACGTGTATTAGGTATGCGTCATTTTGATGTACAACTTATCGGCGGTCTTGTTTTAACTGAAGGTAATATTGCAGAAATGCCTACAGGTGAAGGTAAAACGCTTGTCGCTTCCCTACCTTCTTATGTACGCGCATTAGAAGGTAAAGGTGTGCATGTCATTACGGTTAATGACTATTTAGCTAAGCGTGACTACGAACTTGTTGGTCAAATTCATCGTTTCCTTGGCTTAACAGTTGGTTTGAATATACCAATGATGGAACCAGACGCAAAAAAAGAGGCCTATAATGCTGATATAACATATGGTGTGGGTACTGAGTTCGGATTTGACTACTTACGTGACAACATGGCACATAGCATGGCTGATAAAGTACAGCGTCCTTATCACTTCGCCATTATCGATGAAGTCGATAGTGTACTTATTGATGAGGCAAAAACACCACTTATTATCGCTGGGAAAATGGCAGCGAATGATGAATTACATCGTATTGCTTCTATGCTAGCAAAACGTTTTAAAGAAGAAGAAGATTACGATTTTGATGATGAAACAAAAGCTACTTCTTTAACAGATAAAGGCATTGAAAAGGTTGAGGCTGCCTTTAATGTTGACAATCTATATGATCTTGAACACCAAACACTTTACCATTATGTTATCCAAGCTGTTCGTGCACATGTGATGTTCAAGCGTGATGTTGATTACATCGTTAAGGATGACAAAATCGAGCTTGTTGATATGTTCACAGGTCGTATTTTAGAAGGTCGTTCACTATCTGATGGTTTGCATCAAGCAATTGAAGCAAAAGAAGGCGTAACGATCACAGAAGAAAATAAAGCACAGGCACAAATTACGATTCAAAACTATTTCCGTATGTATCCGAAGCTTTCCGGGATGACGGGTACAGCGAAAACACAGGAAAAAGAAATTAAAGAAGTGTACGGCATGGAAGTTATTCAAATTCCAACAAACCGCCCACGTCAGCGTGTCGATCAGCCTGATCTTATTTTTAAAACACAAGAAGCTAAATATAAACATGTGGCTGCTGAAGCTAAAAGCCGTCATGAAAAAGGACAACCTGTCTTAATCGGTACTACATCGATACTGCAATCTGAAACAGTTGCTGAGCATTTGAAAAATGTAGGGTTAAAATTCCAATTACTGAATGCTAAAACAGTTGAACAAGAGGTTGAGCTGATTTCACAAGCAGGTCAAAAAGGTCGTATTACGGTAGCTACGAATATGGCTGGTCGTGGTACAGATATTGTGCTAGGTGAAGAAGTACACGAGCTTGGAGGCTTATATGTCATCGGTACCGAGAAACATGAAAGTCGCCGTGTAGATAATCAACTTCGCGGTCGTTCAGGTCGTCAAGGTGATATCGGTGAAAGCCGCTTCATTCTCTCTATTGAAGATGATATGTTCCGACGTTACGCAAAAGAAGATGTTGAAAAATTCTCAGCAAAAATGGTCGTTGACGACAATGACATTATTCAAAATAAAGACGTTCACGAGCTTATTAGCCGTACACAGCGTATCGTTGAAGGCTCTCAATACAGCATGCGTGAATATAACTTAAAATTGGACGATGTGATTAATGACCAACGTACAGTTATTTACGGTCTACGTGACAAAATTTTAGCTGGCGAAAATTTAATGGTTGAGCTGAAAAAAATGCTAAGTGAGACGGTTGATTTCGCTGTTCGCGATAATGCTCCAGAAGAACTTCCTTCAGTGGAATGGAATTATGATCAAATGGAAAGCTCCCTGAATTCTCTCTTTATTACTCCTGTCACAATTGACCGTGAAGTGGGTAAAGTGAAACAAATTTTAACTGATATTCAGCCTTCTGAACAAGAGCTGCTTGATCATATGGAGAAGTTCGCTGAGAATGAACAAGTAGTGGCAGTTATTCCACAAGTAATGCTTAGCTACATAGATAGTGGCTGGGTGAAACATTTAGAAGCCATGGCACACTTGAAAGAAGGAATTGGCTTACGACATTACCAGCAAGAAGATCCGATGCGAATTTACCAACGTGAAGGACTCGAATTGTTCGGAAAGAATTTCCAAGAATTACGTCGTTCTATTATTATAGAAATTACAGGCTTCATGAAAATGATTGAAGCACAAATGGAGGTACAATAATGGGCTTATTTTCATTCTTTAAAAAATCGGACAAGGTTGTTCAAGAAAACACAATTGACTCTAAAGACTTATTAATACATGCTACTACAAATAATAGCGATAATCGTGATGTTGTGACGAATCTATCATTCCATCCAGAGTGGGATGTTCCTCAGGAGCAAAAATACATTTTTAGTTTCCTTGCTAATGAGTTAGAACCATTAAAGCCAAATCAATTATCACTTTCTTCTATTAGTATTGAAGAAGATCCACGCTCTAAAAAATGGCAAGTACGTGCGTTTTTCCGCTCATCATTGTCTCAAGCAATCGAGCTAGGTGAAATTGAGCTTTACATTATGGATAAAAACGATGAGCTTGTAGCATCTAAAAAATTCGATTTTGCAGCACTTGGCACGATTCCAGCAGAAAGTGCTCGTCCATGGGTATTTGAATTTGAAAAATCAACAATCAAAGTCGATGAAGTACCAGAAGACTGCTGGAAAATTGCATTCAACCTTGTTTCCCTACGCGGTCACCAATTAGAATTAGATCCATCATGGGAAAAACAACTACCTGAAGCACAAAAAGAGGAGCTTGCAAAAATCGTCAAAACTTTACCTGAGTTAGGTGAAACAGAAGTAAACTTCACTGGCTTGCAAGCAAAACTTGCGGATAATGGTAGTTTAAATGTGTCTATCTTCATTCGTAACGGACATAATAAAGCTATTAATCTTGAACAATTACCACTAGAAATTATTGATGCAACAGGTAAACAAATTGCTAAAGGTTCATTTAAAATGGATCCTATCTTAACTGTACAACCAAACTCAACGAAGCCTTGGACATTTATCTTCCCTGCAGAGCTTGTTGATGCAAAAGATGCAGATCTTTCTCGTTGGACAGCACGCGTAACACAATAAAACGTTTAAAAACCCTTCATTCATAGAAATGAAGGGTTTTTTCTTTTGTTCATTTTCTTATGGAGCGGTGATCAACCCTTTATCAGCGATATTTGGTGGTTTATCAGCGATTCCGAGGCTTTTATCAGCGATGTTCGGTATTTTATCAGCGATTCCGAGGCTTTTATCAGCGATGTTCGCTGGTTTATCAGCGATTCTGACACCTTTATCAGCGATTCCACATTCTTATCAGCGATTTCCTCCTTTTTATCAGCGATTCCCCTCTCACTCCATAAAAAAAAACGATTTCTGCGTATATGCAAAAATCGCTTTCACTTTATTTGATCGCGTCGAATCGTTTATAACCTACAAATTTTTTAGACCAGTAGGAGTTTGTAACATCTGAAACTTCAACACCATCTGACCCTGAATGGATAAATTTATTATTACCAAGATAAATACCCATATGAGATATTCCATCTTTATACGTATTCTCAAAAAATACTAAATCCCCCGCTATTGGATTAGTAACTTGTGTTGTATTACCATAAAAATATCCTTCGCTGCTGTCTCTTCCAATCTTTAAACCACCTTGATTAAAGGCGTAGTAAATAAAGCCACTGCAGTCTAAGCCTTCAGGTGTATTACCACCGTAGACATACGGAGTTCCTATCAAAGTATTAGCTACATCTATTGTTTTCTTATAAATAGCTTGTCCATTAGCTAAGGGATCTTTAGACGTTTCTTTTGATGGTGTTCCTGCTCCTGAAGACTTATCACCCTCGGGTATTGTAGCTGTTGAAGATAATTTTAACACCTGGCCAACGTAGATAGCATCTGTCGTAAGTCCATTCCATTCTTTAATGTCCTTTAGTGTCACATTATATTGCTTAGCAATTTTTGATAATGTATCTCCTTTAACTACTGTATGGGAAGCAGTTGTTTGCTTCGGTGGTGTTGTTGGTGTTGTTGTGGATGGATTTGAAGGTTTCCCTGCTTCATTCGTAGATGTTTTTGAAACCTCAAGCTTTTGCGCTACATAAATCATATCATTCTTTAATTTGTTCCAGCTTTTTATGTCTTGAACTGTTACTTGATGATTTTGAGCGATTTTAGATAAAGTATCTCCTTTTTGCACGGTATATGTAGCTGCTTCTGCGGTAGGTAGAGCTAAAAATGAAGTAGCTATAGTACTTAAAGCAAGGATTCTCAATTTTTTTGATTTTTTCATATCAAATTGCCTCCGTTCATGCTAGAATATTCCCTTGTGAGTCTATCATACTAGATATTAAAGTAAACAGAAATCGGAAAAACTGACTATTTTTCAAACATTTTATCAATCTTATTGAATACTACAAAATCCGACGAATTACAAGAAGATATTCATTGCAAGATTAGTATTCATATGGTAACATACACTTCTGTATTTAAAATTTTTAGAAAGTTTCATCTTTTCAATCTTAAAGGAGTTTTTATTTTTATGAAAAACATTTTGCTTTTCATCAAAGAAAATTTAGCAGTAGGTTTATTATTATTTGCCTTATTTTTAGGTGCTGGAAATATTATCTTCCCTCCATTATTAGGCCAACAAGCTGGTGAGCATATTACGTTAGCAATGATTGGTTTCTTAATAACGGGTGTTGGTTTACCACTCTTAGCAATCGTTGCGGTTGCGAAAGCAGGTGGGGATTTACAACTGCTTGCTAATCGTGTCAGCCCTACTTTTGGTGTGATCTTTACGTCAATCGTTTATTTAGCGATTGGGCCATTTTTTGCAGTACCTCGTACAGGTTCGGTGTCCTATGAAATAGGGATTGCCCCATTTCTACCTGAGTCAGTAGCAGATCATTGGGCACCACTTTTTATAACATCTGTATTGTTTTTTGCCTTAATATTATACTTAGCTATTAACCCTACAAAGCTTGTCGATCGTGTAGGAAAAATTTTAACACCTGCTTTATTGATCGTTATTTTAATTCTAGCGGTTAAAAGCTTTATTTCTCCAATGGGTGAACCAGGGACAGCTGTAGGAGAATATACTGTATCTCCTCTGACTGAAGGCTTTGTTCAAGGCTATTTAACAATGGATGTTCTAAGTGCGCTTGTTTTTGGTATCGTTATTTTACAAGCATTGCGTGACATGGGGATGTCAGATACTAAAAAACAAATCAAAACGACGATTTTCGCCGGAATTGTTGCGGCTATTGGTCTATCATTTGTTTACATCTCGCTTGGCCAAATTGGTAACACTAGTATAGATGCAATTGGCGCTTCTGATAATGGCGGTGTTATTATTGCAAAATCCGCTAAAGTTCTATTTGGTAATTTTGGAAGTGTTATTTTATCTACTACTATTTTACTAGCGTGTATATCAACTGCTGTAGGATTATTAACTGCTAATGCTACGTATTTTAATAAGTTATTTCCAAAAATATCATACAAAACATTTTTAGTAACTTTCACAATTTTTAGTGCGGCTATTACGAACGTAGGTCTTTCTACAATCATTAGTGCATCACTACCTGTATTATTAATGATCTATCCGCTAGCAATGGTGCTAATGGTACTGTCGCTTGTCGATCATTTCTTTAAAGGTGGACAAATCGTTTACATTTTAGCTTTAATTCCAACATTCTGTGTTAGTCTATATGATGGTTTAAAGGAAATGAATATTAGAATTGCACCCTATGAGAACATTTTAAATGCTTTACCTTTATACGAACAAAGTCTAGGATGGCTTGTACCTGCGATTATCGGCGCACTTATCGGCTTTATCATTCATAAACTTATGAAAAGATAAGAGAGTTTTTTAATCTCATAGCCAAAAGTTCAGGATGACATTAGCGGAGGCTGGGCAATCAAGTCAAGGATGAGGCCCTGGAGCGCGAGTGAAGCGGTTCATCGTACGCCCTCAGGAAGCTCTGTGCGAAAGCGAAGCGACAGCAACAAATGTTTTCTGTGCGAAAGCGAAGCGACAGCAACAAATGTTTTCTGTGCGAAAGCAAAGCGTCAGCACCAAAGCTTCCAGTTGGAACGGGAATCACCCCTATGAGCCTTCTACATTTATTAAATAACTAGAATCTGCTTGCTTTTGCGACTGTTTTCGCAAAATGCTTGCAGATTCTTTTTTTCAGTAAATTCCCTCTATCTCTATTCGCGGTTATATGGAAATTCATGTATAATACAAGTAATTAGAAAAGAGGTGTCCTATGAAAAAATTAGTGTGGTCTTTCGTATTTATTCTAAGTTTCCTCATCTTTCCATTTGCAAACGCTTCTGCTGCAAGCAATGAACAACAGCTTGTAAAGGAGATCAAGGAAATTATTGAGGCAAAATATGTTGGGACGATCAATGGGAATTTACAAAACGCCAAAACAATCCCAGAAATTATTGATATGCTAGACCCTTATTCCACATATTTTACGAAACAGGAGTTTGAGGAATTTATCAATAGCATCAATCTATCAACAATTGGGATTGGTGTAGTCATCGAAGAGCATGAAGATGGCATTCATATTTTACGAGTATTTGAGAATAGCGGTGCAGCTAATGCCGGTATCGTGGCTGGAGACATTATTACTGCAATTAACGGGCAATCTGTTGTAGGAAGCGCCACACAAGAAGCCTCATCCCTCTTAATCGGTGATGAGGGTACTAAAGTAGAAGTGACACTCCAACATGTAAATGGTAAAACTTCTAATACAACCATTACACGAAAAAAATTCACATTACCAAATGTGGAATCTGAATTACTATTTGGGAATGTTGGCTATATTGCCATGTCATCCTTCTCAGAAGACGGTGCTAAGCTTGTAAAGGACGCGCTTGTTCAATTAAAACAGCGTGGTGCAACTTCCTTTATATTAGATTTACAAAACAATGGTGGTGGCTATGTGGCAACAGCTGAGGAAATGACAGGGCTATTCCCACAAGCAAAAATTGCTTATTTACTAGAAGAAGCACATGCCTCTTATAAAGTACGTGCAGCCCATCAAAACGAAAAATTTCCGGCTAATACACGTATTCTAGTAAATCGCTATAGTGCTAGCGCCTCTGAAATGTTAGCAGCATCATTACAAGATCAGCAATCTGCTATTTTATATGGGGAAACTACATATGGGAAAGGCGCTATGCAGGGCTTTTTTGAATTGCATGACGGTAGCTATTTAAAGCTTACAGTCGGTAAATTTACAGGTCCATCAGGGAAAACAATTAATGAAGTTGGGGTAAAACCAAACATCCAAACAAAGACTGCACCTATTTTCCAGGCCCATTACGATGCAATAAAAGAACAATATACACATTACAAAGAGCTAGCAAGCTTAAAAAATGTACCGTCTACTAAAACGTTTACAGTGAAATTATCTCAAGCACTCTCTTCGCAGATTGCTGAAGGTAGTGTACAACTCGTCGCTTTAGGCGGTAACGAGGTACCAATTACAACAAAAGTTGATGGTCGATCATTGCTTGTTACCCCATCAAAACCATTAAACAGCGGACAAGAGTATATGCTTCTTGTTCATCCATCTATTCAAAAAGAAACAGACAAAAAGCTTCAACAAGGCATTTATCTTCGTATTACAGTAAAGAAATCGAGTAGGAGGGAGTGATTAGCTCCCGACCTCTCACACCACCGTATGTACGGATCCGTATACGGCGGTTCAATTAAGATGAATAACGCAAA